>JAVROZ010000866.1:0-9874 GCA_032162485.1 Mycobacterium sp. | reverse complement strand
GGGCGCCCACGCTGTGGTCACTGGAGGTGACGATGTTGACCACGCCCGGCGGGAAATCGGTGTGCTCGGCGATCAGCTCACCGAGCACCGCGGCACACCAGGGCGTGTCGGGTGCGGGCTTCAAGACGACGGTGTTGCCCGCGCCCAGAGCAGGCCCCAGTTTGGCGAGATTGATCTGGTGCGGAAAGTTCCATGGGGTGATGGCGCCGACAACACCGACCGCCTCCCGCGCAATAGTGCGCTGGGTGGGAATGCCCATCGGTGTGGCCCGGCCCAGATCCTGGTTCCACACATAGGACTCCGCGGTATCCGCTGCGAAAGCCAGGTCGTTGACCGGGCCCTCCAACTGAGCCATCGCGGTGAGCATGCGCGGTGCGCCAACCTCGGCGATGGTGATGTCTCGCAACTCTTCGGTGTGCTGCTGCATCGCTTCGCGCAACTGACGGATGCACCGCACCCGCAGTTCGGTGTTGCGTGACCAGTCGGTGTCGTCGAAGGCGCGACGTGCGGCTTCGATCGCGCGGCCCATGTCTGCCGCGTCGGCGTCAGCGGCAACGCCCAATACTTCCTCGGTGGCCGGATTGACCGTCGGGAAGGTGCCCGCACTGCCTTCTGAGAGCTTGCCGTCAATGAACAGTGCGCTAACGCCATCGGCCAACAGGGCCATCTACTACTCCCAACAGGTGCGCTCAGCCTCGTCATCGGAGGATCAGTCTGAATGGACAGCTGTCCGATATTGCCTCTCCGAACCATAGCCCGCCGGTCCGCAGCGTTGCAAGACCCGATCCGCAGGTCAGCCAGATCAGTCTGCTTAAGCCAGCTCGACGTGCTTGTTTACCAGTGGGCTTGCTTCAAGTCGCGACCATCCTCTAGTTTGGACATGTGTCCAGCGATGCACTTGTTTCGGCTGCCGACCAGGCCCAGCACCCGGCGGGCAGAATGCCGCGAAACCGCCGCCAGGAGGAAACCTTCCGGCGGGTGCTGGCGGCGTGCATGGAGACGATGCGGGAGAACTCGTTCGCGGATCTGACGGTCCGGATGGTGGCGGCCCGAGCAAAGGTCGCGCCGGCAACCGCTTACACGTACTTCTCGTCGAAGAACCACCTGATCGCCGAGGTCTACCTCGATCTGGTCCGGCAGGTCCCCTACTTCACCGATGTCAACGAAGCCATGCACGCCCGGGTCGATCAGGCGCTGCGGCATCTGGCGCTGGTGGTCGCCGACGAGCCCGAAGTCGGCGCCGCCTGCACGGCCGCACTGCTGGGTGGCGCGACCGATCCCGCGGTGCGCGCCGTCCGTGACCGAATCGGCGCAGAGATCCACCGCCGCGTCGCGTCGGCCATCGGACCGGGCGCGCAAGCCGGTACCGTGTCCGCGCTTCAAATGGCTTTTTATGGCGCTCTGGTGCAAGCGGGAAGCGGCGAGTTCACCTATCACGAGATTGCCGACCGGCTCGCCGACGTAGTGAGTCTCATTCTGACCGGAGTCGACAGATCGCACAGCCAAGACTCCGAAGAAGGCGGTGGCGCATGACTGTTCATCTAGGCAATCCCGAATTGGTGCTGGATCCTTACGATTACGACTTTCACGAGGATCCGTACCCGTACTACCAGCGACTACGTGACGAAGCCCCGCTGTACCACAACGAGGAACTCGGCTTCTGGGCACTGTCGCGACACGGCGATGTGCATCAGGGCTTCCGCAACAGCGCCACACTATCCAACCGCGACGGCGTTGCCCTGGATCCGATATCTCGCGGACCGCACGCGTCGAAGACCATGTCGTTCCTGGCGATGGACGACCCCAGCCACCTGCGACTGCGCACCCTGGTGTCGAAAGGGTTCACCCCACGGCGAATTCGTGAACTCGAAGCCCGGGTGACCGAACTCGCCGTCCAGCACCTCGACGTCATGCTGGAGAAGGCCGGATCCGGAGCCTCCGAAACAGTCGACTATGTCGCCGAATTCGCCGGCAAGCTGCCGATGGACGTGATCTCAGAGCTGATGGGCGTGCCGGTGGCCGACCGCGACCGCATCCGCGCCATGGCTGACGGTGTGATGCATCGCGAGGACGGCGTCAACGACGTGCCGGCCTCGGCCATCGAGGCGTCGATCAACCTCATCGTCTATTACCAGGGCATGATCGCCGAGCGGCGCAAGAAGCTGTCCGATGACCTGACGTCGGCGTTGCTCGAAGCCGAAATCGACGGGGACCGACTCACCGACGAAGAAGTCCTCGGATTCATGTTCCTGATGGTGATCGCCGGTAACGAGACGACCACCAAACTGCTTGCCAACGCGGCCTTCTGGGGCCACAAGAACCCCGATCAACTCACCCCGGTTTATGCGGACCTGTCACGGATACCGCTGTGGGTCGAGGAAACCCTGCGTTATGACACTTCCAGCCAGATCCTGGCCCGCGTCGTCTCCGGCGAGCTCACCCTGTATGACACCACCATTCCAGAGGGCGATGTCCTGCTGCTGCTACCCGGGTCGGCCCACCGTGACGAGCGGGTGTTCGACAGTCCCGACAACTACCAGATCGGTCGCGAGATCGGTTCGAAGCTACTGAGTTTCGGCAGCGGCGCACACTTCTGCCTCGGCGCGCATCTGGCCAGGATGGAGGCCCGGGTGGCGCTGACCGAGTTATTCAAACGGATCCGCGGCTACGAGGTAGACGAAGCGAACTCGGTCCGCGTCCACTCCAGTAACGTCCGCGGGTTCGCCCACCTACCAATGACCGTGGAGGTTTCCTGATGCCCCGGTTCGATCCACACCCCACACGCAGACCCGCGATCGTTGCCGGCGCGTCATCGGGCATCGGAGCGGCCACTGCAATCAAACTCGCGGCTCATGGCTTCCCGGTCGCGCTGGGCGCCCGGCGGGTGGAGAAGTGCCAGGAAATCGTCGACAAGATCCGGGCCGATGGCGGTGAAGCCATTGCGCTGCCGCTCGATGTCACGGAGCCGCAATCGGTCAAAGGCTTTGTATACCAAGCCACCGAGCAGCTCGGGGACATCGAGGTGCTGGTGACCGGCGCGGGTGATACCTATTTCGGCAAACTGCACGAAATCGAAACAGACGCTTTCGAATCGCAGATCCAGATCCATTTAGTGGGGGCGAATCGGCTGGCCACCGCGGTGCTGCCGGGCATGGTGGAGCGTCAACGCGGCGACCTGATCTTCGTGGGATCCGATGTGGCGCTGCGTCAGCGGCCGCACATGGGCGCCTACGGCGCGGCCAAAGCCGCGCTGGTCGCCATGGTCACCAACCTGCAGATGGAACTCGAGGGCACCGGCGTGCGCGCATCCATCGTGCACCCGGGTCCGACCAAGACTTCGATGGGCTGGAGCCTGCCGGCCGAGCTGATCGGCCCGGCGCTCGAGGATTGGGCCAAGTGGGGCCAGGCCCGTCACGACTACTTCCTGCGGGCAGCCGATCTGGCCCGGGCGATCGCTTTCGTCGCTGAGACACCCCGGGGCGGCTTTGTGGTCAACATGGAGCTGCAGCCCGAAGCCCCGCTGGCCTCGACCAAAGAACGTCAGCAACTGAAAGTTGATGAGGACGCGTTGGATGCGCCGCGAGGTACGCGCGCCGATGAGAAGTGAGCACAAAGGCGCGAGGTACGCGCGCCGATGAGGAGTGAGCAGATGCCCTCGCGAAACGACGATGCGGCGCGAGGTACGCGCGCCGATGAGGAGTGAGCAGATGACCACAGCGATTGTGCCGCGGGTTTCCGGTGGCGAGGAAGAACACGGCCACCTCGAGGAGTTCCGGACCGATCCGATCGGTCTGATGGCGCGCATCCGCGAGGAATGCGGCGACGTCGGCTGGTTCCAGCTCGTCGACAAGCACGTCATCTTCCTGTCGGGCGCCGAAGCCAACGAGTTCTTCTTCCGTTCGGCCGACGAGGACCTCGACCAGGCCGAGGCCTACCCATTCATGACGCCGATCTTTGGCAAGGGCGTGGTGTTCGACGCCAGCCCCGAGCGGCGCAAGGAGATGCTGCACAACTCCGCTCTGCGCGGCGAGCAGATGAAAGGCCACGCCGCCACCATCGAGGGCGAGGTCAAGAAGATGATCGCCGACTGGGGCGACGAGGGTGAGATCGAACTGCTCGACTTCTTCTCCGAGCTGACCATCTACACGTCGACGGCCTGTCTGATCGGCCTGAAGTTCCGCGAGCAGCTCGATCACCGCTTCGCCGAGTACTACCACGAACTGGAGCGCGGCACCGATCCGCTCTGCTATGTCGACCCGTACCTGCCCATCGAGAGCTTCAAGCGCCGCGACGAGGCGCGCGTGAAACTCGTTGCGCTGGTTCAGGAGATCATGAGTCAGCGGCTAGCCAACCCGCCACAGGACAAGTCCGACCGCGACATGTTGGACGTGCTCGTGTCGATCAAGGATGAGGACGGCAATCCGCGCTTCTCGGCCGACGAGGTCACCGGCATGTTCATCTCGCTGATGTTCGCCGGGCACCACACCAGTGCCGGTACGTCGTCGTGGACGCTGATCGAGTTGATCCGCCACTCCGATGTCTACGCGGAGGTGTTGGCCGAGCTTGAGGAGCTCTATGCCGACGGCCAGGAGGTGAGTTTCCACGCGCTGCGCCAGATCCCGAAGCTGGACAATGTCGTCAAGGAGGCGCTGCGCCTGCATCCGCCGCTGATCATCTTGATGCGAGTGGCCCAGGGCGAGTTCGAAGTACAGGGCTTCCCGATTCACAAGGGTGACTTCGTCGCGGCATCCCCGGCGATCTCGAACAGAATCCCGGAAGATTTCCCCGAACCCGACGCCTTCAACCCGGACCGCTACAACAAGCCCGAGCAGGCGGACGTCGTCAACCGGTGGACTTGGATTCCGTTCGGCGCGGGACGGCACCGTTGCGTCGGGGCGGCCTTCGCGCAGATGCAGATCAAAGCGATTTTCTCGGTTTTGTTGCGCGAGTACGAGTTTGAGATGGCACAGCCCGCCGATAGCTATCGAAACGACCACTCCAAGATGGTCGTGCAGCTCGCGACGCCGGCCAAGGTCCGCTACCGCAAGCGCAGCGCATAAGGGATTTGGACCGATGAGCTCAGGAGGATTCAGGGTCGGAGTAGATCTGGATTTATGCCAGGGCCATGCCATGTGCGAGCTGGAGGCACCGGACTTTTTTAGCGTGCCCAAGCGCGGCAAGGTCAACATCATCGACTCCGAGCCGCCCGAAGACGCCCGCGACGAGGTTGAGCGCGCGGTCGAAATGTGTCCCACTCAAGCACTGTTCATCAAAGAGAAAGAGGACTGAGGACGATGGCGTCTTTCGAACGGGCGGAACTCGAAGATTGGGTCGAACGCTGGCTGGAGGTCAACCGGACGGCCGAACGTGAAGGCGACTGGAAGCCGCTGGCGGACTTCTACGCCGACGACGCCACCTATGGCTGGAACATCGGTCCCAAAGAGGACGTGATGTGCGTGGGCATCGACGAGATCCGCAACATCGCGTTGGGCCTCGAGATGGAAGGCCTGGAGGACTGGCAGTACCCGTACCAGAAGGTCATCATCGACGACAAGCAGGGCGAGATCGTCGGTTTCTGGAAACAGGTCGTGGTCGACGGTGACGGCGGCAGCCAGGAGATCTACGGCATCGGCGGCAGCTGGTTCCGGCTGAACGCCGACGCCAAGATCGAGTGGCAGCGCGACTTCTTCGACTTCGGCCACGTGCAGGCGCTGTACTTGGACCTGATGAAGGCCGGAAAGCTGTCCCAAGGCATGCAGCAGCGCATCGAGCGCAGCCTGGCCGGCGAAAAGCTGCCCGGCTACTACCCACTGGGCAAAGCACCCGTCCCACTCTGGTGACGTGGTCGCAGCCACCCAACCAAGCATTTGATTTGTTAAGCGCGCTATGCTGACCGTCAGGAGTGCCCTGTGGCACTCATCACTACCTGTGCCCGACATGATGGGGTCTGGCACTACTCAATTCAAAGGCGAAATGGGGTCAGGTCCACCGTGAAGACAAAAGGCGCACTGATCTGGGAATTCAACCAGCCGTGGTCCATCGAGGACATCGAGATTGGCGACCCGGTCAAGGACGAGGTCAAGATCCAGATGGAAGCGGCGGGCATGTGCCACTCCGACCACCATCTGGTGACCGGCGGCATCCCCATGGCGGGCTTCCCGGTCCTGGGCGGTCACGAGGGTGCAGGCGTCATCACCGAGGTCGGCCCCGGAGTGGAAGACCTGGCACCGGGCGACCACGTGGTGCTGTCGTTCATCCCGTCCTGTGGTTCATGTCCGACATGTCAGGCGGGTATGCGCAACCTGTGTGACCTGGGCGCTGGGCTGCTGGGCGGTGCCGCGGTATCTGACGGCAGCTTCCGCATCCAGGCACGTGGCCAGAACGTCTTTCCGATGACGCTGCTGGGTACGTTCTCGCCGTACATGGTCGTGCACCGCAGCTCGGTGGTGAAGATCGATCCATCCATTCCATTTGAGGTGGCCGCGCTTGTTGGCTGCGGCGTCACCACCGGCTACGGCTCTGCGGTCCGCACCGCCGACATCCGGCCGGGCCAGGATGCCGCCATCATCGGTGTCGGTGGGGTCGGCATGGCTGCACTGCAAGGTGCCGTCGCCGCCGGCGCGCGTTACATCTTCGCGATCGACCCGGTGGAGTGGAAGCGCGACCAGGCCTTGAAGTTCGGCGCCACCCACGTCTACCCCGACATCAACGCCGCACTGATGGGCATCGCCGAAGTCACCTACGGTCTGATGGCCCACAAAGTTATCGTCACCGTTGGTGAGTTGCACGGCGCCGACATCGACAGTTACCTGACCGTCACAGCCAAGGGCGGCACCTGCGTGCTGACCGCTATCGGCAGCCTGCTGGACACGAATGTCAACATCAACCTGGCGATGCTCACTTTGATGCAGAAGAACCTGCAGGGCACCATCTTCGGCGGCGGCAACCCGCAGTACGACATCCCGCAGCTGCTGGCGATGTACAAGGCCGGCAAGCTGAACCTCGACGACATGGTCACCACCCAGTACCGCCTCGAACAGATCAACGAGGGCTACCAGGACATGCTCAACGGCAAGAACATTCGAGGCGTTATCCGGTACTCGGACGCCGATCGGTAGTCTGGCCGCCTTTCCGCACCTGTTGGCGAAGGGATAACCATGACCCAAACCACTCAATCCCCGGCGTTGGCCGCGTCGCAGTCGTCGTGGCGGTGCGTGCAAGCTCATGATCGGGAGGGCTGGCTGGCGCTGATGGCCGACGATGTGGTCGTCGAGGATCCGATCGGCAAGTCCGTCACGAATCCGGATGGCTCTGGGGTGCGGGGCCGGGAGGCAGTGGGCGTCTTCTACGACACCAACATCGCGGTGAACCAGTTGACGATCACCTGCGAGGAGACCTTCCCTTCCAGCTCACCCAACGAGATCGCGCATATTTTGGTGCTGCACAGCAAGTTTGACGGCGGCTTCACCAGTGAGGTGCGTGGGGTGTTCACCTACCGCGTCAACGATCAGGGGCTGATCGACAGCATGCGTGGGTACTGGAACCTGGACATGATGACGTTCGGCCAGGACTCCTCCTAACCGATGCGGCCGATGCCGGTGATGCTGCCCTGCATGATCTTGTTGCCCATCAGGACCATCGACGAGGTTTGAATCGGGTCGGTGAGCAGTGTGGCTGATTTCGGCTGCTGGTGTAGCAGTTTGCCCGTGTTGGGATCGATGACGGAGTAAGCGAAGACATCCAACGGCGTCGTCTGGTCAAATCCGATCCGCGTGACGGTATAGATCAGTCCGTCTCCCGTGGACAGATGCGGTAGCGCGGCGCTGCGAACCTTGCTCTCCCACACCGTATGACAGCCCGGGCCAGGGTTGTCGATATCCACCCTGGTCATGCCGCCCACGAACGGCGCCGTTGGCGGAACGGCCGGACCGGCACCCGGCGGAACCGCCGGATACGGATAGCCGTAGGTACTGGCGATGAACATCGAGCTGCCGACACCGATCGGCGAGTTTTCACTACCGGGGCCGCCCAGCGTCAGCACCGTCTGCTGACAAATCAGGGCGCCGGTGCCGGACTGATAGACCAACGCGTGCACCTGCGGTTCGGCATTGTCGACGATGGTCACGTAGTCGGCACCCGTGGGGCCGAAATATGTTGGGGTGGAGCCGGTTCCCCAGCTCAATTGTCCGGGCTTGCGGGCGGGGCCACGGTCGTAGGTATGGCTCCAGATTATCTGCGGGTTGCCCATGCCGTTGAGGTTGATTTCGTACAGGGCAGAGGTCGTGGCAACCGCGACACGGTTTTGCGGTGAAGCCGAGATGCTGTTGGCGACTTGTTCCCCGAGGGAAATACTGGCAACGCCGCCGCCGATCTTCGCCACGCCCACCACCCCGTTGGCGGTGGCGAACCACACGTTGCCCAGGTAGTCGGGAACCACGCCAACCGAGCTGTCGCCAGGCGTAATCGCACTGGACAGGTCGGTGGATTCGGTGACGACCAGCTGCCAGGCGCCCCGCTCGTCCCTAATATGCGCGATGCGGAGCAGGTGGTTGGTGCCGTCGATCAGGACCATCTGGTTGTTGTTGTCCAAATAGGCGTAGACGCCGCCGAGCAGACCACCTTTGGCAATGTCCATGCTGGCCAGCGGAAGGACCCGGGGCAGGATGCCGCCCGGATCGATCAGATGCAGCACCGGAGCCTGGGCAGTGATCGTGGTACACAGCGCCAGCACCAGGCCATCGGTGCCCTGCGTGATCGTCGGGCAGGCGGCCAGCAAGGGGAACGCGAATATCGGAACCAGGTGGGCGCCGGGTCCGGGCAGCGGTCCGGCATCCGCCGATCCGGCGTCGTTGTGCATGGACGCGATGCCGTTGGGAGCCATGAAGGGGTTGGGCGGTCCCAGCGGTCCGAACGCGTCGGCGGCCCGGGCGGGAGTGATTGCGGGCATCAGGGACACGGCGCACGCGGTCAGCACTGCGACCGGAATTGCCAGCAGCGCTTTGGGAAACCGCATTGAGCTTCCCTCCTGTGAATGGGGTCACACCGGAGTCTGACTACCATTGAGTACGACACAGCAACGCTGCGTTAACGATTCGGCTTCACCGCTGGGTGGTGTCAGACGGAATCGGGTACGTACACTCCATTCCCCTGGGCCATCGCTTCGAGCGTCTTGTACGCCATCCATACGAATCCATCTTGACCCCAACGCTTTCCGAAGCTGTTTTGAATTCGGACGGCGCCGGTGTTCGCGGCGTACGAGTCATCGTAGGCAGTGATGAGCATGACGTGACCGACCCTCTTGCCGTCCGTATTGTGCATCCACTAGCCATTTCCCACGTAGGGCGATGGCGTTGCGCGGTAGTGCGAAAAATCGGAATAGAGATAGGCGCCGAAGGCGATTGCCATCGGAGTCGCTGCGTTAGGGTGGCAGGCTCACTAAGGCGTCAACCTCGGTGCATATGCTTGAGCAATGGCATCGATCTTCACCAAGATCATCAACCGAGAACTGCCCGGCCGCTTCGTCTACGAGGATGACGACATAGTCGCGTTCCTGACGATCGAGCCGATGACGCAAGGCCACACCCTGGTGGTGCCGCGCAGCGAGATCGATCAGTGGCAGAACGTGGACAGCGCGGTATTCGCCCGCGTCATGGAGGTGAGCCAGCTGATTGGCAAAGCCGTGACAAAGGCCTTCGAGGCGGACCGCGCCGGGGTGATCATCGCCGGGCTGGAAGTGCCGCACCTGCATGTCCACGTGTTCCCCACCCGCAGCCTTGGCGACTTCGGGTTTGCCAATGTCGATCGCAACCCATCGCAGCAGTCGCTCGATGACGCGCAGGCCAGGATCAAGGCGGCGCTGGCGGACTTGTAGGCC
>JAVROZ010000865.1:0-4349 GCA_032162485.1 Mycobacterium sp. | reverse complement strand
CGATCTTCGTCGGGGATCTGGTCGACCGCGGTGATGAGCAGCTTCGCGTCCTCGAGATCGTCAAGCGGATGGTCGACTCAGGCAGCGCCCAGGTCGTCATGGGTAATCATGAATTCAATGCGATCTGCTATGCCACCGAATACCCTGCCGGCAGCGACCAGTATCTGCGTCAGCACACCGACAAAAACTACAAGCAGCACCAAGCGTTTCTTGAGCAGCTCTCCGACGAACAGTGCCGGCACTACCTGGATTGGTTCAAGACGATGCCGCTGTGGCTCGACCTCGGCGACGTTCGTGTCGTGCATGCCTGCTGGCACGAGAAGTCGATGAAATACGTTGAAAGCCAACTCGGTTCGAACCAGTTCAACTCGCTGGACCAACTCGCCCGAGCCTCCGACAAGAACGACCGGCTCTACGAGACGGTCGAGATACTGTTGAAGGGACCAGAAATCAGCCTGGTGGAGCACAACCAGCCGGCTTACCAGGATAAAGATGGTCACCTCCGCAGTCAGGCCAGAATCCGCTGGTGGATCGGAAGCGCCACGACGTTGCGCGAAATCGCCGAAATTGCGCCTAGTTTCACCACCGAGGACGGCGATGCGTACCCACCGTTGCCCGATATCGAGTTAGCAGAGAACGAACGTTCCTTCGTCTACACCGGGGCGGTACCGGTGTTCTTCGGCCACTACTGGCGCAACGGTTCCCCGCAGCACATTCGCGACTGGACCGACCGCTGCGCATGTCTGGATTTCAGCGCGGTGAAGGGTGGGAAGTTGACGGCCTACCGCTGGCGCGGCGAGACGACTCTTGAGGAAGGACACTTCCTACAGGTCGCCGGCTGAGTGCGACTATCCGTCCTTTTCCGCTATCCGTCCAGCCAACCGAGCGTTCACCGGTTCGGGCAGCAGCTCCGACACGTCACCGCCGAGCATCGCGACCTCCTTGGCCAGCGATGACGACACGAAGGAATAACGGGGCGCGGTCGCCACGAAAAAGGTGTCGACGCCGGCGACGTGTTTATTCATTTGCGCCATCTGCAGCTCGTACTCGAAATCGGTGCCGGTGCGCAGACCCTTCACGATTGCGTTCATCCCGCACGACCTGACGAAGTCGACCACCAATCCCTGTCCAGTCTCTACCCGCAGGTTGGGCAGGTGAGGCGTGGACTCTTCGATCATCGCGATCCGCTCGTCGAGGTCGAACATGCCCTTCTTGGCCGGGTTGATCAGGATAGCCACGACCACCTCGTCGAACTGCGCCGCGGCGCGTTCGAACACGTCGATGTGGCCCAATGTGACCGGGTCGAAGGAGCCTGGACATACCGCGCCGCTCATAGCCGATGACGGTAGCAGGACGGTTCAGTCGTATTCGGCCAGCTCCAGGCGGGTGTCGCCATAGCTGCGCTCCGGCCATACCGACCAACCGTCCGGCCAGGTCAACGGCACACTGGCGGCGGCGCGCTCGACCACCACAACACTGCCCTGGCGCACCCAGCCGTGCGCACCCAACGCAACCAGCACGGCGTCGATATCCGAGCTGGCGACGTCGTAGGGCGGGTCAGCCAGGACCAGATCCACGGGTGTCGGTGTCCCAGCCGCAAGGACCGTCCCCACCGCACCCCGGCGCAGCGACGCACCGGGCAGGCCGACCGCCGCGATATTCCGGGTGAGGACCGCAGCTGTGCGCTGGCCCGATTCCACGAAGAGCGACGACGCGGCTCCGCGCGACAACGCCTCCAGGCCCAGCGCCCCTGAACCGGCATACAGATCGAGCACCGCCAGACCGGTCAGGTCCAGTCGCGCCGCCAAGATATTGAACAGCGACTCGCGCACCCGGTCGGTCGTCGGCCGGGTCCCGCGCGGGGGAACAGCAAGACGCCGCCCACCGGCGACGCCGCCGATGATTCGGGTCAGCTCAGCACCACCAGCAGGTCCCCGCCTTCCACCTGAGCGGTGCTCGATACCGCCACCCGCTCCACCGTGCCATCGTTGGGCGCGGTGATCGGAGCTTCCATTTTCATGGCCTCAATGGTGGCGATGGTCTGGCCGGCGCTCACCTGGTCGCCTTCGGACACGCTCACGGTGACAACCCCGGCAAAGGGTGCCGCGACGTGTCCGGAGTTGCCGCGGTCGGCCTTTTCCGCGGCCGGAACGACACTGGCAATGCTGCGGTCGCGCACCAACACCGGCCGCAGCTGGCCGTTGATGATGCACATCACCGTCCGCATGCCGCGCTCGTCGGGTTCGGAAATGGCCTCCAGCCCGATCAACAGCTCCACGCCGCGCTCCAGCTTGACCCGGTGCTCTTCACCCTGCCGCAGGCCGTAGAAGAACTGGTTGGCCGACAACTGCGATGTGTCGCCATAGATTTCCCGGTGCTGCTCGAATTCCTTTGTCGGCCCGGCGAACAGCAACCTGTTGAGGACGGCCTGGCGTTTCGGGCCGGGTGCCGACAACCCGTTCTCGTCATCCGCCGTCAATTCCGGGTCGGGCTTGGCAGGGGCGCGACCGGCAAGTGCCGCCGACCGCAGCGGCTCGGGCCATCCCCCGGCCGGATCGCCCAGCTCGCCGCGCAGGAAGCCCAGCACCGACTCCGGAATGTCGAATCGTGCTGGATCAGCCGCGAATTCGTCGGCGCTCAGCCCGGAACCGACCAGGGCGAGCGCCAGATCGCCGACCACCTTCGACGACGGAGTGACCTTGATCAGCCGGCCCAACACGCGGTCGGCCCCCGCATAGGCCTCTTCGATCTCCTCGAACCGGTCCCCCAGCCCCAGCGCGATCGCCTGCTGACGCAGGTTCGACAACTGACCGCCCGGTATCTCGTGGTGATAGACCCGTCCGGTCGGGCCGGGAAGCCCAGATTCGAACGGCGCATACACCTTTCGCAAGGCCTCCCAGTACGGCTCCAGCGCGCATACCGCCGCCAGCGACAGGCCCGTGTCGAATTCGGTGTGCGCCGCCGCGGCCACGATCGAACTCAGAGCTGGTTGGCTGGTGGTTCCGGCCATCGGCGCGGCGGCCCCGTCGACCGCGTCGGCACCTGCCTGCCAAGCGGCCACATAGCTGGCCAGCTGTCCACCCGGCGTGTCGTGCGTGTGTACGTGTACCGGCAGATCGAAGCGACTTCGCAGGGCGCTGACCAGCGTGTGGGCGGCAGGTGCCCGCAGCAGGCCAGCCATGTCCTTGATCGCCAGCACATGCGCACCCGCATCGACGATCCGCTCGGCCAACTTCAGGTAGTAATCCAGCGTGTACAGCCCCTCCGCCGGGTCGGACAGGTCACCGGTGTAACACATCGCCACTTCGGCTATGGCGGAACCGGTTTCGCGTACCGCATCGATCGCCGGGCGCATCGAGTCCAGATTGTTCAGCGCGTCGAAGATCCGGAAGATGTCGACACCGGTGGCCGTCGCCTCTGCGATGAACGAGGACGTGACGACCTCCGGATACGGCGTGTAGCCCACGGTATTGCGGCCGCGCAACAACATCTGCAGGCAGATGTTGGGAATCGATTCACGCAGTGCGGCCAACCGCTCCCACGGGTCCTCCTTGAGAAACCGCAGCGCCACATCGTAAGTCGCACCGCCCCAGCACTCCACCGACAGCAGCTGCGGCATCGTGCGCGCCAAATACGGTGCCACCATGAGCAATCCGCTGGTACGCACCCGGGTGGCCAGCAGCGATTGGTGCGCATCGCGGAACGTGGTGTCGGTAACCCCGACCGCAGGCGACTCCCGCAACCAGCGCGCGAAACCCTCCGGGCCCAGCTCGACCAATCGTTGTTTGGAACCGGGCGGCGGCGCGACATCGTGGTCCACATCGGGCAATTTGTCTTGCGGATACACCGTCGACGGCCGCGCCCCGTGCGGCTGGTTGACGGTGACATGGGCCAGATAGTTCAGGATCTTGGTGCCGCGGTCCGCCGACGTGCGCTCGGTCAGCAGCTGCGGCCGGTCGTCGATGAACGACGTAGTGACGCGGCCGGCCTGGAAGTCCGGGTCGTCCAGAACCGCTTGCAGGAAAGGAATATTCGTTGACACTCCGCGGATCCGGAACTCCGCCATCGCCCGTCGCGCGCGGTTGACCGCCGTCTGGAAGTCCCGGCCCCGGCAAGTCAGCTTGACCAGCATGGAGTCGAAGTGCGCGCTGATCTCGGCGCCCAGATTGGTGCTGCCGTCCAGTCGGATGCCGGCACCACCGGGAGTCCGTAACGCGCTGATCCGGCCGGTGTCCGGACGAAATCCGTTGGCTGGGTCCTCGGTAGTGATCCGGCACTGTAGTGCCGCTCCGTGCGGCCGCACCGCGTCCTGGGTAAGACCAAGATCTTCGAGTGTCTCCCCGGCGGCG
>JAVROZ010000864.1:0-5898 GCA_032162485.1 Mycobacterium sp. | reverse complement strand
TTCAGTCCGCACTGGCGAGCAGGGACACCATCGGTCAAGCCAAGGGCATGATCATGGAGCGGTTCAATGTCGACGCGATCCGCGCTTTCGAACTACTGACAAAAATCTCACAGGACTCCAACACCCGAGTAGCCGACATTGCGGCGGAGCTGGTCTCGCGCCGCGCGCTACCACAAATGCAGCCCAGCTCTTCGTCAGCTTAGGGAAGCTGCGCAGCGACCCGATCATTAAGCCCAAATCCCTTTGGGCACAGAGCTGTCGGCCTGCCTAGACGCCTGATGATGCAGGTATCCAGCTGCCGCATCGCGCCCTCGCGGGCCCAGCGGCAACTGGATACCTGGCGTCCAGTAAAGCTAGAACCAGACTCTTCGACCGCCCACCGGGCGCCCCACGGCACCGAGGATCCACAGCACGACCCCGACAAGCACCAGGATGCCGCCGATCGTGTACAGGATCGAGAGCCCTGTGAAATAGCCCACCAGTAAAAGGATAATCCCGAGAACAATCACGTCGCGCCCCTTCTGTTGAACGCTGTCTAATTAGCGACAAGTTGTGTATACCCCGGGATGAGTAGCTCCAATCGCGATGCACCACAGGACGTCCTGTGGGTCGCCGCGTCCATCGCGACCGCGACCGGGCGGGCGACGGCTAGCCAGCAAAACGGGGCCGAAACCGCACCCGGGTGCCATGGCGCGGCGCAAGCATGATCGACCGCCGCACGATCTTCTCGGGCATCGAGTCGACAGCGGTGAATTCACCCTCACGCAACAGCACGTGCAGGACGGTGATCAGCTCGCGCATCGAAAACGCCGCGCCGAGACAACGTTTGACGCCACCACCGAAAGGAACCCAGGCATAGGTTTGCGGCCGGGTGCCGACGAACCGCTCGGGCCGGAACTCGTTGGGACTGTCGTAGATGGCTGGATTGCGGTTGATGGCGATGATGTGGACGACAATTCGCGTGCCGGCCTCGACCAGGTAGCCGCCAATGGGGAACGGTTTGTTGGCAACCCGCGCTGTGAACGGAGCGGGCGGACGAACCCGCAGCGTCTCGTCGATCACCGCCGTCGTAAAAACCTCTTCACCCTGCCTGGCTTCTTCCTGCACACGTCGCAGCGCATCCGGATGGTGCAGCAACAGATCGAATACCCAGGCCAGCGTGGTCGCGGTGGTTTCGTGACCCGCCAGCATCAGGGTGATCAGGTCATCGCGAATCTCACTGTCTGACAACCACTCCCCATCCTCACCCCGCGCGCACATGAGCAGGGCCAGAATGTCGCGTTGCTCGCCCAAGCTCGGATCACTTCGTCGCGCCGCGATGAGCGGCATGACCACGTCGTCAATCTCGCGGTTGGCCCGCGCCCGGGAAGGCCACACCCGCAGCGTGCCGAGTCGACGCAGCGCATAGCGGACCGTCAATTGTTCCGAGACACCGAGGTTCAGCAGCCGTTCGAACGGCCGACCCAGTCGCTGCACCTCCGCGGGATCCTCGACGCCGAAGATGACCTTGACGATCACGTCCAGCATCAAGGCACGGGCAGCGTGCAACATCTCGAACGGACGGTCGACGGGCCAATCACGCATCGCCGCCTTGGTCGAAGCTTCGATGATCGGCACGTAACTGGCCAGGGCGACACCGTGCAGCGGTGGTGTCAGGAGTTTGCGCCGTCGCAGATGTTCCGGTTCTTCTTGAACGAACATCGATCCGGAGCCGTAGATGGCCGCCGCGGGTCCGACCCCCTCGCCCCCGAGCAGCACATCGGCGGGCGCGGTGAAAACCTCTTTCACCAATGCGGGATCCGACACAATCGCAACGTCGCCCAGGCTGAGGATCGGCATCGTCATGATCGGGCCGTATCGACGGATCAGCCGCAGCATCCGTCGCTCGCCGCCCACCAGGTACGCCAACGCGTACGCGGCGGCGTAGGCGCTACGGAACCTGCGCGGGGCAGGTAAGCCGGGCGGAGGCGGTGGCGCGGTCACCCCCAAGACGCCATCCATTGCTCCATCGTGCCCCCGACGCCGCAGCGCTGAGGGATCGGGGCATCAGATGCAATCGGCGCAGATCTGGCTTCCGCCGTTGGAGAAGCGCAGCCGGTTGCGATGTTGCACCAGGAAGCAGCACGAGCAGGTGAACTCGTCGGAGCGCTGGGGAATCACCACCACTGACAACTCTTCACCGGACAGGTCCGCGCCCGGCAATTCGAAGAAAGGCGAGTCATTCGGGTCTTCGTCGACGACTGCTGTGGCCAGCTTCGGCACCGATCCCAGCTGGTGCAGCTCGGACTGATCCGCGGCGTCGGCCTCGGTCACACGGCGGGCGTCGTAATCGCTTACGGTCTTCATCGCAGTTCCTTCCTGCTCAGTGACCGGGCTTCGCACCCCCTAGTGGTCGCCCGTTGGCACAGGCAATACCCCGTTCGGATGCAGCTCACACCCATGACCGCGAAAATTTGCACAGCCGAAAAAATCGGTTGCGGCGGCAGGCAATGAGGGCGTGCGGCACCACTCGAACGAGCTCGGGAGAGGGCGCGAGAGTCAGCGTACCGACACGGGCAGCCCGGGCCATCCGCCCGCGTAGGACTCGGGATGGTGGCGCGCAGTGCGGCGCTGGCGACGCATGTCGGACCGCTGATTGCGCGAAACCCAGGCCAGCCCGAACCAGGGCGACGCGATGGCAAGTACCAGCGCCACACCGGCTAGGAGATCATGCCCAGCCGCGACCGCAATCAGTCCGACGACGAGTCCGATCGTCCAAATTCCGGCGGCGAGCACGCCGGGCGCGCTGACAGAGCGCTCGCGAGAGTCGCTGGTCATGGCCGGCCCGTGGACGAAGGTGTCAGTTCCGAGGTAAACCATGCTCACTCCAAGCGCTGTCAAGGACGACTGATACGAGATACTATATCCTAAGGATATTGTTTCTGCATCATGTAATTGGTACTGATTAATCTCACATGTTCCCGGTCTTTTCCCAGGCCGCAGAGCGGGTACAAGTCGACGGTGAGTAATACTGCGCTACTCGTCATCGATATGTTCAACGATTACGACCACCCCGACGGCGACCGGTTGGCCGACAACGTCGCAGCCATCCTGGATCCCCTGGTCGGCCTGATCAGAGATGTCGACGCCCGCGACGACGTCGACCTCATCTACGTCAACGACAACCACGGCGACTTCACCGCCGACCGCGGCGCCATCATTTCGAACGCTTTGGAGGGCAAGCGGCCCGAACTCGTCAAGCCGATACTTCCGCCGGCGGGCCGTCCCGTCATCACCAAGGTCCGCCACAGCGTCTTCTACTCCACCGCATTGGCCTACCTGCTTCATCGACTGGAGACGAAGCGCATTGTGCTGACCGGGCAGGTCACCGAACAGTGCATCCTCTACAGCGCACTCGACGGCTACATCCGCCATTTCGACGTCGTGATCCCCCCTGATGCGGTCGCGCACATCGACGAGGAACTGGGGTCGGTGGCGCTGAAGATGATGGAGCGCAATATGGACGCCGAACTGCTGCCGGCCGGCCGCTGCCTGCCAAACGCCTGAGAAGGGAACGAAACTGATGCCGGAACGCAGATCGCCAGAGGGCGAGTCCGACGTGGAGGACGACGAGCATGTCGCCATGTCACGCGCGGGCCGCGAGAAAGACGGCGATTACGTCGGTCGCACGGCCTCTGACGACGACTTCGACGCCGGTGAAACCGGCGCCGAAGCGCGCAGCCAGGACGGTTGAGCTAGCGGTGGAGGTCGACCACCAGCGGCCGGTGGTCCGAGATCGGCATCAATTCGGCAACCGTGGGGCCGGCGCGCAGCTCGCGATCATCGGTCAGGATGTGGTCGATCTGACGGTCGGGAGCGTGTGCCGGAAACGTCGCCGCCGCAGCCAGTGACCGCATCCCCGACCACTGGTGCACGGCTGCCGGCTTGAGGTTGAGGTCCCCGACCAGCAGCCGCGGTCCGGGTAGGCCGTTCAGGTCGCGAACCAGGCGGCGCAGCTGGCGGCGGTTCCAACCTGGCACAAACGACAAGTGGGTATTGGCCACCGTGATCGGGCCCAGCGGCGTCTGCAGCCGCGCAATGACCGCGGCGCGCGGCTCCTCGTTGACCACGACCACCTTGTGGTGTCCCGGCAGGTACATCGGGAAGCGCACCGGAATGCGGGAAAACCGCACCACCTGCCAGCTGTCCGCCGGGAACCGGGACAGCAGCGCGATCCCGTACGCCGCGGTGCCGGGTTGTTCGTGGCCGGTGGCGGCCATCCAGGTCGCACCGGGGGTCCCCGAGATGGCGGCCACGAACCGGTGCTCGACGGCATCCATCGCCTCGGCCGCCGCCGCGGTGAGATCCGCCCGGCCGGACCGCGGCTGGTCGATGTCGACCTCTTGCAGGGCAAGGACGTCGGGATTCAGACGCCGTACGCATTCCCGCAGCCGCTCCGGGTCGACGCCGTCGCCGACGGTCCGGCCATGGAGGATGTTGAAGGTAGCCACCCGCATGGCTACTCCTGGGCTCCGGGCACCTCTTCGCGTGCCGCCACCGACCGTCCGTCGCCGGTGTCGAACACGTCGATCACCACGTCGTCGTCGCGGTAGTAGCCCAGCGGCTTCAGCCCGGGCGTGGCTGCGATGACGGCGTGGGCAGCGTCGCCGGTGAGCGGATACTCGGCGACGGGGTGTCGCCAGTGCGCCGCGACAACGGTGGCTCCGGGCAAGAGCAGGGGGCACTCCCGTCGTAACACCTCCGCCAGGGTATCGGCGTGCAGGTAATAGGCGACCTCGCTGAGCACCAGCAGGTCGAACGGTCCGGCCGGCCACCGCTCGTCCAGCGATCCACGGGACAGCGTTACCAGGTCGCGGCATCCCTGCTCGCGTAGCCGCGCATCAGCCGCCGCAACCGCCGCCTCAACCACATCCACCGCGGTGATGTGGTCGCAGCGCCGTGCCAGCTGGGTGGTCAGCGTCCCGATCGAGCAGCCAGGCTCGAAAGCGTGCCTGTAGCGCCGATTCGGCAACAGGGCCACCGTAATCGCGTACTTTCGCTGCTCGTACCAGCGTGACGACAGCTGCCATGGGTCGTGGTCGCCGCTGTACATACGGTCGAAGTAGCCGTCGGGTAGCCGCGCGGTCATCGAAAGACCACCTCGCCCACGGCCATCAGTCGGTCCAGCACGAAGGGCGGCAACACCGCGTCGGGACCGTACGGTTCGAATTGGCTTCGAAAGCATTGCGCGGCTTTGCTTTTCTGGTCCAACGCCCAGCGGGAGAGCGGAACCGAGTAGGCCCGATCCCAGGGCACATCAAGATCAAAAGGCTTGGCCCAGTGCCACATCCACACCGGATACTCGACGAGTGTGACGCCGGTGCGCGCACACGCCGCGGCCGCCGCACGACCGACGACCTCGTGGTCGGGGTGTCCGTCGCCCCGCCACGTAGCTGCACACCATGTTCCGGCGGCGGCCCTGCGCAAGATCTCAACAAGTAGACCGGTGAGGTGGTCCTCGTGCGCGGTCAGCTGTCCATCGGGCAGCCCCAGCGACAGGGGTCTGCCAGCACCCAGAATACGTGCAGCGCTCAGTAATTCGTCATGACGGGCGGCTTCGAGCCGAACCCGCTCGGATACCGACACGTTTGGTAGCGCGGCACCGCCATCGCTGACCGACACCAGTTGAACACCGATTCCCGACGCAGCCAGTTGTGCGATTGTCCCGCCGATGCCCAACGTCTCATCATCCGGATGCGCGGCGACCACAACCAGATTCGCGCATTCGGTGAGATCGAGCGGCGGCGGTCGATCCGCGGACAACCAGGCATGTACCGGTGTGCCACCGTCGGCCAAGGGTTGCGCCGCGAACCGAGGGCCATTTGTCGGCGGGGCGGTCCTCAACGGGTGGGTCCAGCG
>JAVROZ010000863.1:0-3469 GCA_032162485.1 Mycobacterium sp. | reverse complement strand
CGGGACTCCCTGGTCGCGAGGTAGACGACGTCGAGCCCGTCGAGCCGACCGAGGTGAAACGTCTCGTCGAGGTCTTGGCGCAGGTCATCGAGGAACGGGGTGATCATCGGAAGGTACCGATCGCTGTCCAGGTAGCCGGTGCCGACGAGCAGCGCGCGGATGCCGATGCCATACAGCGTGCCTGCGTCGTCGGAGCGGACCCAGCCCTGCGCCATCAGCGTCCGCAGCAGCGCGTGCGCACTGCTGCGCGGCATGTCCAGCGCGGCGCTGATCTCGCGGATGCTGGCGGGCTGGTCCTGTCTGGCGGCGAGGTACTCGAGAAGTTCGACCGTGCGGACCGCCGACTTCACCTTGCGCACAGCGACATCCGACGCTTGGTCGCCAGGGGATGCCGTCGTCATGACATCACTATCGCAGACACCTCGTGCGAGATCAGGAAGGCCGCACCGGTGGCTGACATGGCGATCGCCGTCCATCGCTGCCGCTTCGGGTTCAACAATCCGTTGACTCGCCGCGAGAGCAGATAGCCCGCGAGCATCGCCGGGATGAGTAGCGCGCAGGTGCGGAACGTATCCGCGTGCACCGCGCCGGTGATCGCCAGCACCGCGATCGACAGCACCGAACCGACCAGGAAGAACCCGCTCATCGTGCCCCGCAGTTTCGGCCCGCTGCTGTTCTGCCACACCAGTGCCATGGGCGGCCCGCCGATCGAGGTGGCGGTACCCAACACCCCCGACGTGGCACCGGCGAGCATCAGGTTTCGCCGCCGCGGCGCGGGAACCCAGCCGAGGCTGGTCAAGACGACACCGAACAGCACCACACCGGCGATCAGAAGCGCCAGCGCACGTTCCGGGATGGCGGTCAGCAACAGGGCACCCGCGATCGTTCCGGGAACCCGTCCCACCAGCGCCCAGCCGGTGCCGGACAGATCGATGGCCTCGCGCTCGCGCACGGTGACCATCAACGTGACGAGCGACGCCAGCATGATCAGCGTGCCGGGAATCAGGCTCGGGTCGATGATCGCGACGACGGGGGCGGCGAGCATGCCCATGCCGAAGCCGATCGACGCCTGCAGGCACGATCCCAGCAAGATCGCCAGGGCGATGACGGCGTACGCGGTGACGCTCACCGCGCTCAGGCGCTATGCGACAGCGCCGACGGTTCAGCCAGCAACGGGTGATGGCACTCCGCGCCGTGCGCCGCGACGCGGGGATCGGCTGCGCGCGAGGGGCGTTCGGATGCGCACACATCGGTCGCCTTCCAGCACCGGGTCCGGAAACGGCAGCCCGACGGGGGATTGAGCGGCGAGGGCACCTCACCCTTCAACAGGATCCGCTCGCCGCGGTCTGCCGCGTCGAGCTTTGGCGCCGCTGACATCAGGGCCGCGGTGTAGGGATGGTTCGGCGACTCGAAGACCGCTTCGGTGGGCCCTGATTCGATGATTCGGCCCAGGTACATCACGGCGACGCGGTCTGCGACGTGCCGGACCACCGAGAGATCGTGCGAGATGAACACGTACGCGATCCCGAGTTCCTTCTGCAGGTCGTTCAGGAGGTTCAGGACTTGCGCCTGCACCGAAAGGTCGAGCGCCGACACGGGTTCGTCGCAGATGATCACGTCCGGATTGAGTGCCAGCGCGCGGGCGATGCCGATGCGTTGACGCTGCCCTCCCGAAAATTCCTGCGGATACTTGTCCGCGGCCTTGGCGCCGAGACCGACCAGGTCGAGCAGGCCACGCACCCGCATGTCGCGGTCGGACCTGCTTTTGTGCATTCCCTTGTGGGTGCGCCACGGCTCGGCGATGATGTCACCCGCGGTCATCCGTGAGTTGAGAGATGCGTACGGGTCCTGGAACACCATCTGCACGCGGCGCCGGAACTTCAGCAGGTCCTTGCCGCGCAGGGTGAACGGATCGATGCCGTCGAACGAGACGCTGCCCGAGTCCGGGCGTTCGAGCATCATCAGGGTGCGGGCCAACGTCGACTTGCCGCAACCGGATTCACCGACGAGACCGAGGGTTTCCCCCCGGCCGACGTCCAGGGTGATGCCATCGAGTGCCGTCAAGCCGGACTTGCTGCCTGGCACCCGGAACGACTTGCGCAGATCGCGGACCTGGAGCAGTGGAGCTTCCGCCGTCCTATCAGCCGCCGTATTCTCAGACATTGACAACCTCCTGCGGGAAGTGGCACGCGGCCCGGTGCCTGCTGCCGACGGTGTCCAGTGGAGGCCTGCTGATCCGGCAGACGTCCTGGACGAGTGGGCAGCGCGCCTGGTACGCGCAGCCTTTGGGGATGGAGTGCAGATCCGGCGGTGCCCCGCCGATCGACTTGAGCTCGTCGCCACGGACCGCGTTCACGGGCACCGAATCGAGCAGGCCCTTGGTGTAGGGGTGCCTCGGATTGGCGAATACCTCTGACACCAGCCCGGTTTCGACGATGTTGCCGGCATACATCACCGCCACCCGGTCGGCTTCCTCGGCGACCAGCGCCAGGTCGTGGGTGATCAACACCATCGCCATGTCGTACTCGCTGCGCAGGCTGCGAAGCAGCGCCATGATCTGCGCCTGGACCGTGACGTCCAGGGCAGTGGTCGGCTCGTCGGCGATCAGGACGCGGGGGTTCAGCGCGACCGCCATCGCGATCAGCAGCCGTTGTCGCATGCCGCCGGAGAACTGGTGCGGGTAGGAGTTCAACCGCGCCTCGGGTTGCGGAATGCCAACGCGCGCCATCAGTTCGACGGCCTTTGCCTTGGCGTCCTTCGGCTTCATCCCATGGTGGATCTGAAAGGGCTCGGCGAGTTGGGTGCCGACCGTGTAGAGCGGGTTGAGAGCGGTGAGCGCATCCTGGAAGACGATCGCCAGCTCGGTGCCTGCCAGCCTGCGGCGGGCCTTGCGATCGACGGTCAGCAGGTCGGCCACGCCGTCGCGGCCGGTCAGTCTCGCGGATCCACCGGTGACCTCTGCGACGGGTTCGAGCAGGCCGACGAGCGCCGTCGCCGTCATCGACTTGCCACACCCGGACTCGCCGAGCAGCGCGAGCGTCTCGCCACGGCGGGCATCGAAGGACACCTCGTTGACGGCGCGCACGGTGCCGGAAATCGTGCGGATGTCGACGGTGAGCCCCTCGACCCGCAGCGCCGGGTCGACGTCGGCGGACGGACGTTCTGCGATGGCGGTCATGAGAGGGCCTTCGTGGTCTTGGTGAAGCGGGACAGTCGTTTCTGCGGCACGGTGAGCCGCCACCGCTGACCGGGATCGGTCGCGATCCTTGCCCAGGACGCGAGGATCGTGGCCGACACCGTGGTGATCACGATGGCCAGGCCGGGGAAGAACGACAGCCACCACGCCGAGTTCAAATAGGTGCGGCCCTGGCTGACCATGAGTCCCCAGCTGACGTCGGGGGGCTGGATGCCGATGCCCAGAAAGCTCAAGGAGCTCTCCGCCAGCATGACGTAGCAAAAGTCCAGGGTC
>JAVROZ010000862.1:0-3569 GCA_032162485.1 Mycobacterium sp. | reverse complement strand
TCGTGCCGCAGACCGACCGCTCGGTGTCGTCGCTCCCGTCGCTGATCGCGGCGCTTGAAGAGGTGCGGGCCAACCGCTACGCCACCAACTACGAGGAGAGCGAGGAGGGCGTCGGGTCGGTGGCAATCGCACTGCACGACGCCCGTGGGGTCGCGGTCGCCGCAGTTGCCGTCGCGGTCCCCACGACGCGTCTCAGCCAGGAGAAACGCCGCGAGATCGCCTCGGTGTTGATCGAGCGCGCGAAGGATTTGCGACTGTAGAGCCCACCCAGCCTGTCTGGTGTCAAGAAACTGTCCACAACCTCTTGACGTCTACGCCCTGGTGAGAGTTACATACGTCACATAGCTTCTGTACTACAGACAAAATGTCTGACTAGAAGAAACTCAATGCCAAGAAGGGCGGTAGTCCGCAGATGCGCCGCTTGGATTTCTACACCGGCCTGGTGACCGCTGCTGTCGGCGCGGCGGCGACCTGGGACGCCAGGGATCTCTCGATGTTCGGCGACCACAACGTTCCCGGCCCTGGTTTCTTTCCGAAGATTCTTGCGGGCCTGCTGATCGTCCTTGGTCTATTGCTGGCGGGCATCTCCATGCGTGAGAAGCCGGAGGAGTTCGATGCCGACGAACCCGGCACCGCTGGACGAAGGATGCTACGGCCAGTTGCCGTGCTGATCGTGTTCGGTGTGATCGCGCCCCTGGTCGCCGTCATCGGCTACATCCCGGCGATGGTCCTGCTGGTCCTGGTGGTCCTGTACGGCATCGAACGGCGCCGTGACTTCCGCAGCCTCCTGGCCGTCGTCCTGATCCCGGTGGCGACCTACGTCCTATTCGCCCACCTCTTCGCCATCCCGCTGCCCTCCGGGCCGCTACTTCCCGCCTGATCGAAGGGGAACACACGTTGAACGCACTGGAAAGCCTCGTCGACGGCCTGGGTCAGGCCTTGACGCCGATGAACCTCATGTGGGTGCTCATCGGCGTCACCCTCGGAACGATCGTCGGAATCCTTCCCGGCCTTGGCAATCCAGCAGCTGTGCTCGCAGTGCTGCTGCCGCTGACCCTCAAGCTGCCGCCAACCACCGGCCTCATCATGATGGCGGGTCTGTATCACGGCGCGAAGTTCGCGGGCTCCACCACTGCCATCCTGTTGAACATCCCGACGGAGACGTCTTCGGTGGTGCTCTGCTACGACGGGCACCAACTCGCCAGGAAGGGTCGCGCCGGTCCTGCCATGGGCATGTCGGCCATCTCCGGGTTCGTCGCCAGCACCGTCGGCGTCATCGCCCTGACCTTCCTGGCGCCGATCATCGCCAAGTTCGCGGTCGCGTTCGGACCGCCGGAGTTCGCCTGCCTGATGGTGTTCGGTCTGCTGCTCGTCATCACCGTCACGGGGAAGTCACCCGTCAAGGGCTTCATCTCCATGGCGCTGGGCCTATTGATCTCGACCGTCGGCGTCGATCTGTTCAGCGGCACGGAGCGTTTCACGTTCGGCAACATCAACCTGTTCGACGGTGTCGAGTTCCTGGTGCTCACGCTCGGCATGTTCGCCGTCGCCGAGGTGCTGATGAACGTCGAGGAGCAGCGCGGCAAGTCGCTGCTCGTCATCCCGAGGGGCATCCGCAATCTGTTGCCCACCAAGCAGGACCTGAAGGACTGCCGCGGAGCGATCGCGCAGGGCTCCATCACCGGATTCCTGGTCGGGGCGGTACCGGGCGGCGGCTCCACCATCTCGTCCTTCGTGTCCTACAAGTTGCAAAAGAACATCTCGAAGCACCCGGTGAAGTTCGGCAAGGGCACCATGGAGGGCGTCGCGGCGCCCGAGGCGGCCAACAACTCCGAGGTCGGCGGTGCCATGGTTCCGCTACTCTCCCTTGGCCTTCCGGGAAGCGCCAGTACGTCGGTCATGCTCGCCGCGCTGCTGCTCTTCGGAATCCAGCCCGGCCCACGGCTCTTCGAGACCAATCCCGAGATCGTGTGGCCGGTGATCGCCAGCCTCTACCTGGGCAACGTCGCCCTGTTGGTCCTCAACCTCCCGATGATCCCGCTCTGGGTGCGGCTGCTCAAAATTCCGTACTGGGTTCTCTACCCGGCGATTCTGGTGCTCGCAGTCGTGGGTGCCTACAGCGTGCGCGGTTCGATGTTCGACATCTACATGCTGATCTTCTTCAGCGCGCTGGGTTACGCGTTCCGCAAGCTCTCCATTCCGCCAACTCCGCTGCTGATGGCGTTCGTTCTCGGGCCGCAGGCGGAGAACGCGATCCGGCAGTCCCTGATCCTTTCCGACAACAGCCTTCTGATCTTCGTGGAGCGACCCATCTCGGCCATCGTGCTCGGCATGGCCGTGATCGTGGTCATTCTCGCCATTCTCAGTAGACGTCGCGGTAATCGCTTGCCCACCAAGGACAGTGTGCCGATCGACATTCCGCTGGACGACGTCGAGTCCGAGCCAAAGGCACCGAAGGGTGTCGAACCCCGAGAGGTAAAGCAATGAAGAAGACCATCAATCGCCTTGGTGTACTCGCCGCGGCAATGATCCTGGCGGTCGGCACCGCCGCCTGCGGAACGTCCACCACTACCGCAGCCGGCGGCACGCCGAACAACGTCCAGTTCATCGTGGACACGGGACCCGGTGGTGGCAGCGATCTGTTCGCCCGTCAGCTCATCAAGATCGCCAGAGACAACAAGATCTTGACGGACAACTGGCCGGTCATCGCCAAGTCGGAAGGTGGCGGCCTCGGCGCCATGGCGTTCCTCAAGGGCAAGCCGGGTGACTCCAACTTCATCTCGGCGTTCACGTCGAAGTGGATCATCGGAGGACTGGCCGCGGCCTCGCCGCCTGCCACCCTGTCTGACCTGACGCCAATCGTCATGTTGGCAGACGAGATTCAGGTCATTGCCGCGCCCGTCGATGCGCCCTTCAACACGATGGCGGAGTTCATCGAGGCTGCCAAGAAGAATGCCGGTGAGATGGTGCAGACCGGTGGGTCGCCGAACTCGGTGGACAACCTGGTCGCGCTGGAGATCGAGAAGAACACCGGCGCCAAGTGGAAGTACCTTTCGTTCGACGACGGTGCGCCCCGCATCACCGCGATGCTCCGTGGCGACGCGCAGATCGACATCGGTGCGATTCCGGATTTCGCCGACCAGATCGACGCAGGCAAGCTGAAGCTCATCGGGGTCTTTGCCGACAAGCGGGTGCCGGACTTCCCGAACGTGCCGACGATCGCCGAGCAGAAGATCGACCTCGGCGAGTTCCCCGACCACCTGCAGTTCCGTGGCATCGCCGGGCCGCCGAAGATGTCGGACGAGGCCGTGAAGTTCTATCAGGACTTCTTCCAGAAAGTCTCGGCAACCGATGCGTGGAAGGAATATCTGCGCAGTGAGGGACTGAACCCGCAGTTCGTCACCGCTAACGAATTGAACACGCAGATCAAGGATTTCACCGACGCCGCCAAGCCACTCGTTGCGAGCATGGTCAACAACGGATGACCGATCTGCAGGAGAAGCCGACCAAGACCCGTTCGCTGGCCGACTTTGCTTCCTCGGTAACACCCCTGGGCATGCCGCCCGAAG
>JAVROZ010000861.1:0-9661 GCA_032162485.1 Mycobacterium sp. | reverse complement strand
GCTATCGCAACGTCTGGATGATCGCGCTGAAGTCCTTGTCGGCGTGGGAGGCGGCGAATTTGGCATAGATCTCGGCGGCATGGCTGCCCAATGGGGCGGCCGAACCGGTGGAGGCCACCGCGTCCATTGCCAGGCCCAGGTCCTTGTTCATCAACGCTGTCGCGAATCCGGGCTGGAAGTCGTTGTTGGCCGGTGATGTCGGCACCGGGCCGGGCACCGGGCAATTGGTATGGACGGCCCAGCAGTTGCCGGTGGCACCGGTAATCACGTCGAACAAGGACTGCGCCGACAGACCGAGCTTCTCGGCGAGCACGAACGCCTCGCCGATCGCGATCTGCTCTACCGCCAGCACCATGTTGTTGCACACCTTGGCGGCCTGCCCCGCACCGGCCGCGCCGCAGTGAATGATCTTGCCGGCCATGGGTTCCAGCACCGGGCGGGCGCGCTCGAGGGCCGGTTCGTCGCCGCCGACCATGAAGGCCAGCGTCCCTGCCACGGCACCCTTGACGCCACCGGACACCGGTGCGTCGAGTTGGGCCATGCCGTGTGATTCGGCCAGCGTGTGCACTTCGCGGGCGTCGTTGACCGAGATCGTCGAACTGTCGATGAACAACGCGCCGGACTGCGCAACCGGCAGCACGTCGGCGTAGCAGCGCTTGACCACATCGCCGTTGGGCAGCATCGTGATCACGACGTCGGCCTCGGCTACCGCTTCGCCGGCAGTGCCGAAGACCGTCGCACCCGTGTCGGCCGCCGCCGTCGCCGCGGCCGGCACCGGGTCATACCCGCGCACGATATGGCCTGCGCCAAGGAGATTGGCCGACATCGGCCCACCCATATGACCCAGCCCCAGGAATGCAATCTTCAACGACACAGTCTGGTGCCCTTCTACGCGCTGGCGCGAAATCGCGCGGCCTCGGCCCGGCCGATGACCACCCGCATGATTTCGTTGGTGCCTTCCAGGATCCGATGCACCCGCAAATCGCGGACGATCTTCTCCAGACCATACTCGCGCAGATAACCGTAGCCGCCGTGTAACTGCAGCGCCTTGTCGGCGATCTCGAAGCACTTGTCGGTGACGTAGAGTTTGGCCATCGCGCACAACTCGACCTTGTCGTCGGCGTCAGCGTCGAGTGCACTTGCGGCCCGCCACAACATCATTCGTGATGTCTCCAGCCCGGTGGCCATGTCGGCCAGGGTGAATCTGACGGTGGGTTCGTCGAGCAGGGCGGAACCGAAAGCGTGGCGCTCGCGCACATAGGCGCCCGCCTTGCCGAACGCGGCCTGCGCCCCGCCCAGCGAGCATGCCGCAATGTTGAGTCGTCCGCCGTTGAGCCCGTTCATCGCAATGCCGAAACCGGTGCCTTCACCCTCGGAGCCACCCAACATCGCGTCGGCCGGTACCCGCACACCGTCCAACAGCACCTGTGCGGTGGGTTGGGAATGCCAGCCCATCTTCTCTTCAAGCGCCCCGAAACTCAGCCCCGGAGTGCCCTTTTCGATGACAAAGGCCGAGACACCGCGCGGGCCCTCGCTTCCGGTGCGGGCCATCACCACGTACACGTCGGATGCCCCCGCGCCGGAGATGAACTGCTTGACGCCGTCCAGCACATAATCTGCGTCTTTCCCGGGGCCCTGCTTGACCGCGCGGGTGCTCAACGCCGCGGCGTCGGAACCGGCCCCGGGCTCGGTCAGGCAGTAGCTGGCGATGACGTCCATGGCGGCCAGTCGCGGCACCCAGACCTTGCGCTGCTCGTCGGTGCCGAAGCGGTCGATCATCCATGCGCACATGTTGTGGATGGACAGGAATGCGGCGATCGTCGGGCACGCGATGGCCAACTGCTCGAAGATGCGCACCCCGTCGAGGCGGTGGAGTCCGCTGCCGCCCACGTCGTCGCGACAGTAGATCGCTGCCATTCCGAGCTCGGCGGCTTCACGCAGCACATCGGTCGGAAAGTGTTTGGTGGCATCCCATTCCAGCGCGTAGGGAGCGAGGCGTTTGTCGGCGAAGGCCGCCGCTGTCTCGACGATGACTCGTTCTTCGTCGTTGAGGGTTAACATTTTGTGGCCGCTATCTTGTTAATTCATCGTGGGAATACTGAATTCGGCACCATCTTTGATGCCGGACGGCCACCGCGACGTGACGGTCTTGACCTTGGTGTAGAACTGGATCGACGCCGGGCCGTGCTGGTTGAGGTCGCCGAAACCGGATCGCTTCCAACCGCCGAAAGTGTGGTAGGCCACCGGAACCGGGATCGGTACATTGACGCCGACCATGCCCACCTGCACCCGGGAGACGAAGTCGCGGGCGGTGTCACCGTCGCGGGTGAAGACCGCGACGCCGTTGCCGTACTCGTGCTCCGAGGGCAGCCGCAGGGCCTCCTCGTAGTCACGTGCGCGGACGATGCACAGCACCGGTCCGAAGATCTCGTCGGTGTAGATCGACATCTCGGGGGTGACGTGGTCGAAAAGCGTGGGGCCGATGAAGAAGCCGCCTTCGAGGTTCGCGTCTCCGAACGTCAGGTCATCGCTGGCGCGCTCGCGGCCGTCGACGACCAGCTCGGCGCCGGCCTCCACGCCTTGGCCGATGTAGTCGCGCACCCTGGTCAACGCCGCCTCGGTGACAAGAGGACCGTAGTCGGCTTTGGGGTCCAGGCTGTGGCCGACACGCAGGCCGTTGATCCGCTCGATCAGCCTGGCCCGCAACCGATCTGCGGTCTGATCGCCGACCGGCACGGCCACGCTGATGGCCATGCACCGTTCGCCCGCGCTACCGTAGCCGGCGCCGATGAGGGCGTCGACGGCCTGGTCAAGGTCAGCGTCGGGCATCACGACCATGTGGTTCTTGGCGCCCCCGAAGCATTGTGAACGCTTTCCGGTGGCCGCCGCTCCCGAGTAGATGTAGTGGGCGATGTCGGAGCTGCCGACGAAACCCACCGCTTGGATGTCAGGGTGGTTGAGTATGGAATCGTCGGCTTCCTTGTCGCCGTGGACGACCTGGAACACACCGGGCGGCAGGCCCGCCTCGGTGAACAGCTCGGCCAACCGCACCGGAACCGACGGGTCGCGCTCGCTTGGCTTGAGAATGAATGCGTTTCCGCACGCCAACGCCGGGCCGGCCTTCCACAGCGGGATCATGGCCGGGAAGTTGAACGGCGTGATACCGGCGACCACGCCCAGCGGCTGCCTCAGCGAGTAGACGTCGATGCCCGGGCCGGCGCCCTCGGTGTAGTCGCCCTTGAGCAGATGCGGGATGCCGATGCAGAACTCGATCACCTCGATGCCGCGCTGGACGTCGCCGCGGGCATCGGGCACCGTCTTGCCGTGTTCGATGGACAGCAGCTCGGCGAGTTCGTCGATGTTCTTGTTGACCAGGTCCACGAAACGCATCAGCACCCGGGCCCTGCGCTGCGGATTCCAAGCGGCCCAGTCTTTTTGGGCTGTTAGGGCAGAGGCGACCGCGGCGTCGACATCAGCCGCCGACGCCATCGGCACCGTGGCCTGGACCTCGCCGGTGCTGGGGTTGAGAACGTCGGCGGTGCGAGTGGACTGGCCGGCGGCGCGCTGCCCGTCGATGAAGTGCGAGATCTGTGGGGTCATGGTTGTCCAATGAAGTCAGGAAGATGGAATCAACAGGATACTTGGATATCCTAGTAAATTGGAATCCGCGCTGGCAAACCGGATGCCCGCCGAAGGGTTGTGTATGTAACCCGCCTCGCTATTCACTGTTCATGAGGGGTTCGGCGCAGCGCGGGAGGCATGTGACGGCAGGCGATCAACCCACCAAACCGCGGCCCCTGCGCGCGGTGCCCAACGGCGGCCTCAACGAGGACTTTCAAAAGGGACAAAAGGGAGAGGACTTCCAGAAGGGATACGCCGACTGGGAGGCGGTCTATCAGGACAACGTCACCTGGGTGTACCGCACGCTGTTTGCCCGGGTCGGCAATCGGGCCGACGCCGAGGACCTGACCACGGAAGTCTTTCTGGCGGCGCTGCGGCCGCTGCGACTGACGGCCAGCGTCGCCGAAGTGCGCGCCTACCTGCGCGCGACGGCGCGAACCGTGCTGGCCGCGCACTGGCGCCAGACCCTCGGATGTGAGGTCACCTGCATCGACGACATCGAGGAACCGCCGGAGAGTGAGGAGGCGATCAGCACCGCCCCCGGGCGGGTGGCCCAGGTCTTGGACAAACTGCCGGACAATTATCGTCGGATTCTCGAGCTGCGTTTTCTGCAGAGCCAGTCGATCAAGGAATCCGCTGCCGAACTTGGGGTCAGCGTTGCCAACGCCAAGGTGCTCCAACATCGCGCGCTGCGACTTGCAGCGCAGGTGAACGAGGGGGGCGAATCATGAACGCGCGGGGCTTGCGCAGGTACATCGACGACCTGCTGGGAGGTCGCCGCCCGCGGCCGTTTGAGCCCGACGAGTTCGAGGCGGCGCAGATCCGGACCGCGATCGAGTTGCGGGCCGCTCGTCGCGACGATGACGCCGGCGATGGTCCGAGACCGGAGTTTCTGGCGGATCTGCATCGCCGACTGGCCGAGCAACAGGCCGACGAAAAAACCGGGGCGCCCCAGCCCGATCGGTTCAAGTCCAACGCGACCCGGCGACAGGTTGTGGTCGGCACGTCGGCCGCGGCGGCCGCGGCGGTAGCGGCGGTTTCGGTCGATCGCCTCGTTGGCGGCGAGCAACCCGCACAACCGCCCACCGACGGCGGGGAACTCACGCCCAACAGCGGCCACTGGATGCCGGTCGCGGCCAGTTCCGACGTGCCCGATCGGTTGATGAAGCCGTTCGATCTCGGCGTGGTCAACGGATTCGTGCGACGGGTAGACGGCAAGGCAGAGGCGGTCTCGGGGGTGTGCACCCACCAGGGTTGCCGGTTGTGGTTCGACGCGCCCGATGATCGCCTGCGTTGCCCCTGCCATTCGGCATCGTTCTCACCCGCCGGACAGGTGCTCTCCCACCAAAATCCGATCGCCCCGAGTCCGTTGCCCACCTACATGGTTCGCGAAGCCAAGGGGGTGATCGAAGTATTCGCCCCGGTACCGCCCGACCATCCGGCTAACCCCTAGGGGCAGGTGGCGTCGACTTCGAAAGTCTTGCTGACCTCTTTGCCCGCGTTGTCAACGCCGGTGGCCGTGCCGGTGATCTGGTAGACATTGCCGTTCTTGGTCGCCTTGGCGCTATTGCCGGGCGCGCCCTCGGTAAAGCTCAGGACCACACCGTCGACGGTGCCGAGCCCTGCATTGTGGACGGCTGAGGCGTCCGGTTCCAGGCCGACGATGACGCCGGTGATCATCTCGCCGATGGCGATGGAGAATCTGCCCTGATTCGTCTCGCACACCACCGGGCCACTGACGTTCTGCGGCGTGCCGCCGACGATGACCTTCGTCTCGCCGGTTGCAGCGGGGGTGGGGCTGGCCGGGGACCCTGCACTCGAGGTCGGCGCAGCACTCGAAGCGGCCGCGCTGGAACTGGCTGCGCCCGATGACGAGGGGCTCGACGCCTTTTCGTCCTTGGAACAGCCAGCCACTCCCGCGACGACGGTGGCCGCGCTGACGGCGATCAACAACCCACGCTTCACAGAGTTCTCCTTCGGGTAGGCCTTCATGCCGCAGTGCCAGCGGAGGCTGCCAAGCAGTATCTACGCTTGAGCGACTGTCGTACAGATGTCTATTTATTACCCCGCCGGGCGGCGAGGTAGTTCTGGGTCTCGTCCCAGGTGGGCAGCAGGCCGGACTCGCGCACTTCGGCGAAGCTGGGGGCGGCCGCATCGCGCCCGGACAGGCTGGGAGCGACTCCCGCAACGAGTGGCCAGTCGATCGCCAGTTCTGGATCAGTGGCACTGATGGTGTGCTCGCGCTGCGGGTTGTACTCCGCTGAACATAGGTACATCACCGTCGAGTTGTCTTGCAGCGCAAGGAAAGCATGCCCAAGGCCCTCGGAGACATAGATCGTCCTTCGGTCTTTGTCGTCGAGCAGGACGGAGTCCCATTGACCGAATGTCGGCGATCCAACCCGAATATCGACCACCACATCGAACACCGAACCGTATACGCAGGTCACATATTTGGCCTGGCTCGGCGGCACCTGCGCGAAGTGCAGCCCGCGAAGCACGCCTGCCGAGGATGTCGAGCAGTTGGCCTGCTGGAGATCGAAACGATGTCCGGAAAATTCGCTGAATCCGCGGTCGGTGAACCATTCGAAGAAGATGCCGCGAGAATCGCCGTGGATGGCCGGGGTGATCTCCCAGGCTCCGGGAATCTTGAGTTCGCGCACTCCCATTTCACTGACCGCGTTCTTCGTAACGAGCTTCGGCGGCGTCCTTCAGTGGTCGCCACCACGATTCGTTTTCACGATACCAGTCGATGGTTGCCTGCAACCCCGCTTCAAAGTCGGTGTGCTTTGGCGCCCAACACAATTCGTTGTATAGCAAGGAAGGGTCGATCGCGTACCGCAGGTCGTGGCCGACTCGGTCGGTCACGTGATCGAAGTCGTCACGGTCCAAGCCCATCAACTGCAGCACCGTGCGCAGCACGGTCAGGTTGTCGCGCTCGCCCTCGGAACTGATCAGGTAGGTCTTGCCGATCTGCCCCTTCTCGAGAATTCGTCGCACGGCGCTGTTGTGGTCTTCGACGTGGATCCAGTCGCGAACATTGTGGCCGCTGCCGTACAGCTTGGGCCGGCGCCCAGTGAGCACGTTGGTGATCTGGCGCGGAATGAATTTCTCGATGTGCTGATAGGGCCCGTAGTTGTTGGAGCAGTTGGACAGGGTTGCCTGCACCCCATAGGACCGCACCCATGCCCGCACCAGCATGTCGCTGCCGGCCTTGGTCGCCGAGTACGGACTCGACGGGTTGTAGGGCGTGGACTCGGTGAACCGTTGCGGGTCGCCGAGTTCCAGGTCCCCGTAGACCTCATCGGTGGATATATGGTGCAGCCGTACTCCGTGGCGTCGTACCGCTTCCAGGATGGTGAACGTCCCGACCACGTTGGTGTGCAGGAACGGCTCCGGATTGTCCAGCGCGTTGTCGACATGGGATTCCGCGGCGAAATGGACGACGGCATCGGATTCGGCCACCAGCGCGGAAACCAATTCGCTGTCGCAGATGTCGCCCTCTACCAGCTTGATGTCATCTTCGACATCGGCCAGTGATTCCCGCCTTCCGGCGTATGTCAGCGCATCGATGACCGTGACTGCGTCCTCGGGATGTTCGCGCACCGTGCTGTGCACGAAATTCGCACCGATGAAACCCGCCCCCCCGGTGACCAGCAGCCGCATGGGTCAACCCTAACGGGCCAGCCCCAGCGGTCCTGCCAGTTCGCCCAGTACCGGGATCAGCTTCTCCGGCCGCGAGGCCCCCAACACCTGAATAGCCACGTGGTCGGCGCCGGCGTCCAGGTGTTCGTGCAGGCGTCTCGCGATCGCGTCGGGGGTGCCGTATGCCACCAGGGCGTCGATCAGCCGGTCACTACCCGGCTTGCGCACGTCCTCATCGGTGAAGCCGAGCCGCAGCCAGTTGTTCACGTAGTTGCTCAACCCCAGGTAGAAGTCGATGGACTTGCGTCCGATCGCGCGGGCCTCGGCCGCGTCGGTGGTGAGCACGACCTTGTGTTCGGGGGCCAGCAGGACCGTGTTGCCCACTAGGTGACGTGCCCGGCCCGTGTGCTCCGGCGTGGTCAGATACGGGTGGGCGCCCGCGCTGCGTTCTGCCGCCAGGTGCAGCACTTTGGGCCCCAATGCGGCAAGCACCCGGCGGCTGTTCGGCACCAGCGCGTTGTCCAGGTCGTCCAGGTAGGACACCAGCGCGTCGTAGGGCTTCTGATACTCCTGGGTGTGTTCGGGGTGGCCCACCCCGATACCGAGCAGAAACCTGCCCGGGTGCGCGTTCTCGATGCGGTGGAACGAGGCGGCCACCTCCGTCGCCGGCGCCGCCCAGATGTTCACGATCCCGGTGGCCAGTTGCAGTTGCGTGGTCTCGGCCAGCGCAGGTTCGACCCAGGCCAAGTCGGCGTCGGGTGACCCGCCGATCCACGCGGCGCCATATCCGAGCGATTCGATCTCCGCGGCCAGTTCGGGGACCACCGAGCGGCTGCCCAGCCATACGCCGAACCGCCCCACGGCCGGTTTGAGTGAAACTCCTTCAGTCATCTAGGCCCTATACCCGTTGAAGCCCGAGCGCCCCGGCCAATTCGGCCAGCGCCGGGACGAGGTTCTCACTTCGGGTCAGGACCTGGACCGGGACATGATCGGCGCCCGCGTCCAGGTGCTCGCGCAGCCGTGCCGCGATAGCGTCGGTGGTTCCGTAGGCGACCACGGAGTCGACCAGGCGATCGCTACCGGGTTTGGCGACGTCCTCGTCACTGAATCCCAGCCGCTTCCAGTTGTTCAGATAGTTGGCGAGGTTGAGATAGATGTCGAGGGCCTTGCGTCCAACCGCGCGGGCACTATCGGCATCTGTGGTCAGGACCACCTTGTGCTCGGGCGCCAGGAACGCCGACGGACCGATCAGTTCGCGCGCCCGGGCGGTGTGCTCCGGCGTCGTGAGATAGGGGTGCGCCCCGGCACTGTGTTGCGCGGACAGCTTGAGGACGCGCGGGCCCAGCGCCGCGACCACCCGGCGGTTGGCGGGCACTCCGTATTCGTCGAGCTGGTTCAGGTAGTCCACCAAGGCGTCGTATGGCTTGCGATATTCGGCGTGTGCCTCGGGATGGCCTACGCCGATGCCCAGGAGGAAGCGGCCGGGATAGGCCTTGTCGATCCGGTGGAACGAATCGGCGACCGGTTTGGCCGGCGCCGTCCAGATATTGACGATGCCGGTCGCCACCTGCAGCGTCGTGGTGGCGGCCAGGATCGGTTCGACCCAGGCCAGCTCGGCGGGCGGCGAGCCACCCACCCAGACCGCCCCATAGCCCAAGGCCTCGATCTCTTTGGCTTGCTGGGGAGTCACGCCGGTTCCGAACGATCCGAACCGGCCGAGATCGGGCTTGCTGGGTGCTGAACTAGCCTGGGAATCGGTCATGATTGGTCTAACCGGTCTGCTCGGTCGCCCTATTCCGCTCGCCCTATTCTGCGAGGCGAACTGCGCGTTTTGCATGGCGAGTGGCGGTGCGGGTATCGTGGACCAACGGTGCGGCGTATCGCGCCGACTCTTGCGTGCCCTGTCTGAAATTTCTTTCGGGAATTTCCATCACCGGCTCACGTTTTGTAGTCGGGACAGATGCTGCGCCGAAGAAGGTGCACAGACAACCAGTGAGGATCGCCAAAAAGTAATGGCAAAGAAGGACGGCGCCATCGAGGTCGAGGGCCGCGTGGTCGAGCCCCTGCCCAACGCGATGTTTCGCATTGAGCTAGAAAACGGCCACAAGGTGCTTGCCCACATCAGCGGCAAGATGCGGCAGCACTACATCCGCATCCTGCCCGAGGACCGCGTGGTAGTGGAGTTGTCTCCCTATGACCTGTCCCGGGGTCGCATTGTGTACCGGTACAAGTAGCGCGACAACATTTACGAGAACCCCAGAGATAGAACAGGACCGAGACTGCCGTGAAGGTGAACCCGAGCGTCAAGCCGATCTGTGACAAGTGCAGGGTGATCCGTCGGCACGGGCGGGTCATGGTGATCTGCTCCGACCCGCGCCACAAGCAGCGGCAAGGCTAA
>JAVROZ010000860.1:0-6992 GCA_032162485.1 Mycobacterium sp. | reverse complement strand
CCGCTGGTGCGATCGGACGGCACCATCGTCGAGCCGAATAGCAGCATTTAAGCGCTTATTCCACACGTGTAAATCCGCTTATTGCACACGCGTAAATCACGAGCATCAAGTGGGCCAGTTTGGAATTTGTGCACTTTATTGCTGACGGGGACGCTTATGGTGGAACGACCAGCGTTACTGCAGGCCGAGCAGGAATCTTGGGGAAAGAAGCTAAATTATGACATTCGCAATGCAACGCGAGTTCATGGAACGACTCGTCGAGGCGCAGCAGACCGCGTCCACAGCCATCACGACCGCGTTCAGCGCGGTGACTCCCACGCAGCTGAGTTCGTTCTCCGCGGCGATGGGCCCGATCGCGGTGGCCAACATGATCCCCGCGATGTACGAGTCGACGGCGAACAACGTCATGAGCGGCATGCTGACCGCCACCAATCACGCGCTGCTCGGCGTGGCGACCCACGTTTCGGACGCGACTCAGGCCGCAGCCGACGCCGTGACCGACGTCTAGGCGACTTGTCATGGCGACCACCGACCCTGCCCAGGCAGCAGGGTCACCTGGCCAGTTCGATCCGATCGCGGACTTCGACCACCAACCGGTGACCAATCAGCTGGAAAACGATCTGCAGGCTTGGCTCAATCGGCCCGTGCAGGACATCTTGAACCAGTTTCACCTCGGGCAGCTCCCCGCCGGCGGTCCGGAGTTTCCCGGGATGCCGGGCGAGGACATCCCGGCCGAACTCGCCGGAGCACAGGGCCCAGGCGGCATGGGCAGCAACTTCGCCGGTGGCCTGCTCAAGCCGGTCACCGACATGCTCGGCACGCTGGGCCCCGGCCTTTTTCAGGGCATGAACCCGACACAGATGTTCGGTGGCGTCACGCAGGCCTTCCAACAAGCCGCCGGCGGGTTGCAACAGTCGCTCGGTCAAATGATGGGTGGCATGGGCGGCCAGGGATGGTCCGGTGCGGGAGCCGGGGCCGCGGCCGCAAAGACCGGAGAGACGTTGGCCAACGGTGCCGCCGTCAGCGCGCAGGGAGCCGCGTTGGGCGGCCAATACTCCACCGCGGCAGCCAACGTCGCGCAAGGCCAGTCCCGGCTCATCGAGATCCTCACGCAATGCCAGAACGAGCTCGAGGCACTGTCGGCAGGCCTGCCGTGGACCGCTCCCAACATGGTGGAGTCAGCGTCGCGGGCCAGCGCGCTGGCGACGGAGTGCATCACCGAGTTGGAGAGCACGCTGACCAGCCAGGCGGCGGCCACCACCGCCACGGGCGCACCGGTCGCGATCACCCAAGGGCCAGAGGCGGCCATGAGCATGCTGGGACCGATGATGTCGGTGGGGATGAGCATGATCGGTCCCGCGATGCAGATGGGGATGATGCCGCTGACCATGGGCATGCAGGCCGGTACTCAAGCGCTGCAGGCAGGCATGCAAGCGGGCACCAGTCTGATGTCGGGACTGGGCCAAGGCGCGCAAGGGGCGGCCGCACCCGCTTCCGCTCTTAGTCATACGGGTCGGATGGTCAGTGCTGCACATCCGAGCGGCGGTGCGCACGGGGGCGGTGGTTCCGCGGCGGCCACCACGCCGGCCCGGACAACACCTTCCTCGCCCCTGGTGCAGAACGAGAACAACGCAGCCGCCGCTATGGCGAGATCTGGCATCGCGCGGCCAGCTGCCGGCGGCGCCGGGATGTCCGGCGCGGGCATGATGGCGCCCGGAGCCGGCTATGGGGGCCAGGGCGGGAAAGCGGGCGCGAGCGGGAACCACACCGCCGCGGCATTCCTGCACACGACGGATCAGGGTGGCGAGATCGTGGGCGACCTCGGCCATGCCACCCCGCCGGTAATCGGTGATAGCGCAACCGATCCTGACGACAGCCCCGATATCAAACTGCGAATTTAGGAGCACTGACATGGCCGAAACAAACCGCCTGACAATCCGGCCCGACGAGGTCACCGAGGTCACCAGGCAGCTCGACGAACTCGCCAACCGCATGCAGAGCGTGATGGAGACCGAGACGCCGAACCTGACCACCATTGCTTCGGGTCAGGACGAGGTATCTCAACGGGTCGCCCACACCCTCAACGAGGTTCTCGGGTCGTTTAGGAAGGCGTCCGACGAAGGCGCCAATGAAATGCACGAGGTGTCGGCAACGATGCGCTCGCACGCCGGACGCATCGCGGATGCGGACCTCACGGACTAACGAGACGGACTGAAACGAGTCGCATCGCGCGACTTTGATCGAGCCGATTTGAGGCACTGAGGCACCGAAAGGGGGTCCACGGGAATGGGATTCACGAATGTCGTGTGGGAATCGCGCAGCACTGAGCAGCTTGCGCGCGACCTGACCGAGGGCCCCGGGCCGTCCTCGGTCGGTGAAGCCGGCGCCGCGTGGATTCGCGTGGCCAACGAATTCGCCAAGATCTCAGCGGATTACGACAGGATCATCGAGAGCGTCCGGGGCTCGTGGGAAAGCAACGCGTCCGAAGCTGTTGTCCACCGGCTCGAGACGTTTGGCAAGTGGCTGCAGGCAGCCAGTCTCAGCGCTGCCGCCAACGGCCGACGGGCCGAGGAGGCCGCCGTCGCGAACACCGTCGCAATCCTGTCCATGCCCAGCGTCTCCGAAGCCATCGAAGCCAAAGCGGCACAAGACATGATGGCTTCGCTGTCGGCCTATAACGGCGCGATCGTGCACGGCAGTTTCGCCGAATTCGACGAGGCCGCCTCCGCCCAGCAGGCCGACGCCGCGGCGGTGATGAGTCGCTACGAAGACGCCGTTGGCGAACTGGCCGCACCCTGGGAGCAGCCGGTTCCACCACAGATCACCAATGGCGCCGCGCTCAAGGCCGAGAAGGACGGGAAGTCCGGTGGCGGGTCACACGGTGGCGGCGGTGGCGGCGGGGCTGCGCCCCGGCAGCTGTCGCCCATGCTGGGCACGCCCGTCAAGGGCAGTTCAGATGCCAAGGAACTGAAGAAGACCAGTTTCAAATCCGACGCGTCCGGAAGCGGCGGCGGGATGGGCCGCGGCGCTGGCGGCTACGCCCCGATGGCTGGTAACAGTCGCGTAGGGGGTGGGCAGTCATACGATTCCTTCCGTGTGGCGGAAACGATCGATGGGGCCGGCGAAGCCGGCGCCAGCCTGTCAGATGGTGGCCAGTCCTGGTTGCCAGCCGCGCAGCAAAGCGATGCGCCGTTCACTGTCTCCCATGTCAGCTGGGGTCCGAACACTGCGATCTTCGATGATCTGGCCGCGCCCGAACCGCAGCACGTGGAGGGCTTCGCCGCGGAACCGGAGCGCACACTGCAGCAGGTATCCGATCGTTGGGTCTCCCCGGCGGTTATCGGTGCCGAGCAGGAGGTGAGCCTGTGACCACCGCGGTGATCTCCGACTTCACCCTCACCGATGACGAACTGCAGGTCATCGGATCGCGGATCGGCGTTCAGGGGTTCCCTACGGTGTTAGCTGTACGACCCCGGTACGACACCGTGCCAGCCCTGGACGCGGCCTTCGACGCCGCCACCCGCAGCCTGGTTTCGCGCGGTCTGATCACCGACGGGGCAATCGAACCGGAGCTGGTGCCGATACTGCGGGCGTTGCGGCGGCCGGAACGGGAGCTGGCAATGCGTCTGGTCACACCGGACGGCATGGCCAGGGTGTGTGTCCTACGTTGCGGCGGCACGGGCGTGGTGGCGCGACGGGTGGGCAACGAGATCACAGTTCAGGTGGGCGATGGTTCCGCAGGGCTGTCGTGGGCCGCTCAGGCGCTGCTCGGGCAGCTGCCGCGGTCCGAGGCCGCTCAGATATCGCCGGTAGGTGCACCGACGGAGACGGTGAGCCGCAACCTCATCGGCACCCACGATGCAGCGCAGCTGGCTGATCGCGTGCGGGCGCTGGGAGCCGAGCCGCGTGCGGCGATGGTCTTGGGCTCAGCGCTGTCGTCGCGAATGGCATTTGCCGAGATCGTGTACTACGCCCTGTGCAGCGATCAGGACCGCATATCGCGTCGACCGGCGGCGGTAGGGGTGTTTTACACCAAGAGGGGTCGCATCGTCGCGGCCCCGAGTGCCTCGCCGAGTGGACAACTGTGGACGACGTTGAAGCCGGGCTCGGATCACGCTATCGGCCAAGCGATCAGTCAACTTGTCGAATTATCGACGGACCAATGGGAGGCGTCATTGGTTTAGCACGTTTCCCAACAAATCAGACCGTTGTGCCCGGCTTACGGACACTGAAAAAGGAGAGGTAAATGTCAACAAACGCGCCATTTGTAGTCACCGAAGACTCTGATCCCGCTGTCAAGAACATCAACGAGCATTTGATAAGCACTGACCGGCTCTTGACCAAGATGGAAGACGAAGTCCAGGAGATGGTCAACCTGAATTGGCACGGCAACCAGGCCGGAAATTTCCACAATCGGATGGTTGAGCACCTCGACCACATGCGGCAGATCCAGGCGCAGACCGATCATCTTGCCGTGAGCTGCATGCAATACATCCAGGACCACCGAAACATCGACGGCTAGGAAGCAGGAGACACTCATGGCACACGACGGCATTAAGTACAATTTCGAGGCCAATTTCAGCACGCTGGACCTCATCCGGAGCATCACTGCGGACGCGGAAAACATGAGCGGTGAGATCGACGGTCTGTTCAACACACTGACGTCGGGGCCATACACTGGCCACGCTCCCGACCAGATCCAGGCGCTTCGCGTCAGGTTCTCGCACGAGATGGAAGAAATCATCCAGGATCTGCGTGCCACGCAAGTCAGGGCTGTCGACCAGAACCAGATGGTTCAAGACCTCGACAACAGCCAGGCAGCCAACATCCTCGGCTGAAACCGGCCCGCCTGCGATTTACGCTGGAACCCGGACTCACCGCTATCGGTGAGTCCGGGTTTTCTTCATTACGTCACCAAAAGGGGCGGGTGGTCGGCTCAAGAATGCGATATCGCCGGCGCTATAACGCATTACGGTCGCCGATTGGTCTGGCTAGGACTGTTCCCTAGGGCCACGCAACCGGCCGAAATTCTCCGCCACGGCGCCGGCCAGTTCCAGATAAGCCTGCCTCGTCGGCGGATTCAACCGACCGAAGTCGACATCGGCACCCTCGGCGAGATGAGGGTCGAATGGAATCAGATGGATGGAACGGCAACGCGACTGGAAATGTTCGTACACCTTGTCCAGCTTGAGTGCCGCCGATCCCGGACGCGAGGCGCTGAGCACCACGTGCGCCTCCCGGACCAGACCCGAATGTCCATGCTGCATAAGCCAATCCAGTGTTGCCGAGGCGCTGCGCGCGGCGTCGATGGCCGGCGAACTGACGAGGACGATGCTGTGCGCAAGATCCAGAATCGCCGACATCGCGGAATGCATGATGCCGGTACCGCAGTCGGTCAGGATGATGTTGTAGAAGTGGCGTAAAATGTCGACGGTACGCCGATAGTCGTCCGCCCCGAAGACCTCTGATACGGCTGGATCCTGCTCGCTGGCAAGCACTTCCAGCCGGCTAGTCGCCATCAAGGTGTGATTGCGAACATCGGCGTAGCGGTTGATGTTCGGATCCGACAGCAGGTCACGCACGGTCGAGCGCGTCGACAGATCGCCGACGCGTTCCCCCAACGTGCCGCGGTCCGGGTTGGCGTCGACAGCAATCACCCGGTCGTGACGCACCGTCGCGAGCGCCGAGCCCAGCCCAAACGTGGTGGTGGTCTTTCCGACCCCGCCCTTGATCGAGAGCACGGCGATGCGGAAATCCCCGACGATCGGTTGCCGGATCTCGGCGAGTAGATGATCCTGTTGACGTTCTTTTCGTGACGCCCCCGGGTTGACGTGGCCGGACGTCGCCTTGTGCACCGCACGACGCCATCCCGACGGCGGCGCAAATCGATCCGGGTGGGTGATCTCGGCCTCGTCGATGGAGGGCGGCACCCGAAAGCGCTGGTAGCTCGGCGGTGGCCCGCCGATGGGCGGCTGGGGTCGGCCCGGCGGTGCCCCGGCAGGGGGTTCACGCCGCGGTTGGCCGGTGGCTGGCGCCGCCGGTGCTGGCCGGGCTCTTGGTGGAACACGTTGCCCTGGTGGCGGTCCCGGCCACCACGGCGGTGGCGGAAACGGACCGGGCGGCGGCGGTGGCGGCCACGGCGGTAGGGCGCCTCGCCGTGGTCCCGGACGGAATTGGGCCGGCGGTCCCGGCGGTTGCGGACCGCGAAGCGCAGGGCCGTGTCGCGTGGGCGCCTCACGCTGTTCGGGGGCCGGGGCGGGCGGCTGTACGTGTTGGGCTGCCGAGGCGTCGACCACGACCTCTTCGATCTCCGCGGACATCATCGAACTCGGCGTCTGCCACGGCGGCAGCGCGGGACGGCGACTGGCAGACTCCTTTGACCGTTCCTCGGCGGGCGGCGCGGCATCCGGCACATCTTGTGCCGGCCACGGAGCCTGCACCGACTCGGGTATGACAACTGTGGCGTCCGCAGGTTGGTCCTCGACTGTTGAGGAGGACGGGGGCTCGGCACCGTCGACGGTTTGGTCCTCGCCTACTGGCTCAGCCGGCGGCTCAACGGTTAGGTCAGCCAACAGATAGTCCGTCTGGGCGGCATCGTCCGGAAGTTGATCCTCGGCTACCGTCTCAACCGGCGACTCGAGATCAGCTTCGACCGATGAATCCACCGGCACCCCAACATCACTCACGAAGTCAGTGGATAACCAATTTGAAACGGCCGCGTCCTGAGTCTCGTCGGGTATGGATTCGACGTCGGTTTCTTTTGGTGCAGCCAAGACTTCCGCCCTCTTGGCGGCCATCTGCTCGAGTAGCGCTGCGGCTCTCAGCTCGATGTCATCGAGATCGTCACCTTTCGGTTCGACCGAAGTAGCAGTGTCCGACGCAGGCTCTGCCGAAAGATCGGCGTCCCACTCTCGCTCTGTCGAAACTTCAACGGGCGGCTCGTGCTCAGTCTCGCCCGGAACCTCAACGGCCGATTCCGCAGGTAGGTCGGG
>JAVROZ010000859.1:0-6113 GCA_032162485.1 Mycobacterium sp. | reverse complement strand
CGACCGGTTACCGGTGGGACCTCGTGCTGTCCCGCGCCACCTCGGCTGAAGGTGCTGGCGATGAGTGAAACCCGGTGCACCCCAGGTCAAACGGTGGGCCCGTTCTATGGCATCGGCTTGCCGTTCTTCGGCGACAGTGAACTGGTCTGCGATGCATTTCCGGGCGCCATCGAGTTGCACGGCACGATCTTCGACGGGACGGGCGCCGCGGTGCCCGACGCGCTGGTCGAGATCTGGCAACCCGACGGCGCAGGTCGGATTCCGCGGGCCGCCGGTTCGTTTCGGCGCGACGGACGGACGTTCACCGGCTGGGGCAGGTCGGCGACGGACGGGGCCGGGCACTACTCCTTCACCACGGTGACTCCGGGTCCGACGAGCGAGGGACGGCCACCGTTCTTCGCCGTCACTGTCTTCGCGCGGGGTTTACTGCATCGGCTTTTCACCCGCGCGTACCTGCCCGGCACCGAAACGGGCCCCGAAACCGATGCGCTGCTGTCGGCCGTTGAGCCGGCGCGACGGGCAACCCTGGTCTGTGTAGCCGAAAGCGACTCGGGCCGAGCGAGATACCGATTTGATATCCACCTTCAGGGACCGAAGGAGACCGTGTTCTTGGCCTACGAGGACGATCAGCGATGACCAACTTGTTGTGGCCTGGCGACGAGCGGGCCGGAGAGCACATGACCGACCGGGAGCTGCTGAAGTTCATGGTCGCGGTGGAGGAGGCATGGCTGAACGCGCTGACCGCTGCCGGCTTGGCGCCCGTCGCCGGCGCGGACCTACGGCAACTGGTGCGTGCAGACGACTGCGAACTGCTGGCGGTGACCGCCGAGAACGGCGGCAATCCGGTGCTCGGCCTGGTGACGCTGCTGCGCCAACGGGCGATGCCGGCGTTCGGCCCGTGGATTCACCGGGGACTCACCAGCCAGGACGTTCTGGACACCGCCCTCATGCTGGCCGTGCGCGGTGTCGTCGATCAGCTCATCACTGAACTCGCGGAACAGATTTCGACGCTGTCGGCGCTTGCAACCGCGCACCGGGACACACCGATGATCGCCCGGACTCTGACCCAGCACGCGGCACCATTCACGTTCGGTGCCAAGGTCGCAGGTTGGCTCAACGGAGTCGTCGACGCCTACGAGCGGATCGCCACATTGTCCACTCCGGGCCAGTTCGGCGGGGCGGTCGGAACATGGTCGGCCACGGTGGAATTGGCGACTCATCTCGCCGGCCCGGCGGACCCGTCACTGGTCGCAGAGCGGGTTGCACGATATGCCGTCGCCGTTTTGGGTCTCGACTACCGGCTGCCCTGGCACACCACGCGCTCCCCAACGACCGTCGTCGCCGACGCCCTGGTCGGGTGCACCGACGCCTGGGGCCGCATCGCCTCCGATGTCGTAGTCCTGGCCCGACCGGAGATCGCCGAACTGAGCGAACCCGCTACCGACGGCCGCGGCGGATCTTCGTCCATGCCACACAAACGCAACCCGGTGCTGGCAATCCTGATTCGCCGCGCCGCCATCGCGGGACCGCCGTTGGCCGCCACGCTGCACACCGCCGCCGCGCTGGCCCACGACGAGCGCCCGGACGGCTCCTGGCACGCCGAATGGGACACGCTGCGCACTCTGGCCCGGCGGACTCTGGTCGCGGGCTCGCAGTGCCGCGAACTGCTGGCCGGCCTGCAGGTGCACGCCGCTCAGATGGGTCGCAATCTGGAGGGTGCCGACGTTCTCGGTGAACAACGCGCGATCGCCGATCTCACCGGACAGCAACCGTCGGCTCGCTACCTCGGTGCGGTGAGTCGATTGATCGATCAAAGTGTCCAGCGCGCCCAACAGACACTGAAGGGCGCTCCCTAACGGCTGTGACCTGGGCAATAGTCGGGTAGCCGGAGTGATTCAAATCCGCTGGTATATCCGCCGGGTGCCGCCTCCAGCGGTGTTAGCGTCGGGTTTATGGCTGTTCCTGTCAAGGATGACGACCAGCGACGATCGAAGGCCGTTCGGCGGATGCTGGCCGGCTCGGTGGCCGGCGCAGTCAGGCCATTTGCCCGTACCGGCCGCTACTACGCCCAGTCCTGGCAGGCCTACCGCGATGACATGGGCGATGAGCTTCCGATCGTCCGTCCCACCGCGGCGCTGACGGCTCAGGCTTTCCGCGACGAGGTCGTGCTGGCGGGGCTCAAATTCCGCCGACCGGTCAGCCAGCCGCGGGAATTCACGCGGATCAACGACGAAGTGGTCGAGGCGTTGGACTTCTACGACAGCAGGGGATGGCTGGACAAGCCCAAGGGCTTTTTCGGCACCCCGCCGCCTCTTTCGGACGTCACGCTTCGTCAGGTCGAAGGTCGGAAGCGGACGTATCAGCAGCTCTCCTTCGACAGTGGGTATCAGCCGCATCCGGGCGAACCCGGTAGTGAACGATGGCTGGGATACACCGCGGTCAGACGTGAGCGTGCAGTACTGCTGCGGCATCCCGAACCCCGCCCCTGGGTGATTTGCGTGCACGGGACTGAGATGGGTAGGGCCGCAATCGATCTCAGAATATTTCGGGCTTGGAAGCTCCATGAGGAATTGGGTCTCAACGTTGTCCTGCCGGTACTTCCCATGCACGGTTCGCGGGCGCGCGGCCTGCCCAAGGGCGCGGTGTTTCCCGGCGAAGACGTTCTTGACGACGTGCACGCGACGGCCCAGGCGGTCTGGGATATTCGGCGGTTGCTCTCCTGGGTGCGCTCGCAGGAACCGGACTCGCCGATCGCGCTGAACAGCATGTCGCTCGGCGGTTACATCGCAGCGCTGGTCGCAAGTCTCGAAAATGGTTTGACCTGCACCATTCTGGGTGTTCCGGTCGCCAATCTAGTTGAGCTGCTGGGCCGGCATTCCGGGCTGCGTCGCAATGATCCCCGTCGGGACACGATGACTTTGGCCGAACCGATCGGCCGGATGGTGTCGCCGCTTTCGCTCACTCCGCTGGTGCCCGAGCGGGGCCGCTTCGTCTACGCCGGTATCGCCGACCGTGTCGTGCACCCGCGCCAACAGGTGATCCGGCTGTGGGAGCACTGGGGTAAACCCGAAATGTTCTGGTACCGCGGCGGCCATGCCGGGTTCATTGGTTCCCGGCCGGTACAGCAATTCATTCAGGATGCGTTGCTGCAGTCGGGCCTGCTGGACGGGCAGCCCGGAGTCAGCGACCGTCCGGCGTCCTAGGCTGCGCCCGAGCGGATCACGGTTTGACCGCGACGATCGCGACGGCGGCCAACTGCTCTCGGTGTCGCTGGAAGACGTCGCGCATCGCCAGCACCCGCTTGCGTGAATCGGGCTGGGCGAGCACGTTCTTCCCAAAGCGCAGCGCGCCCAGCAGGCCTTCGTCAGCCAGCACCCGTCGCGGCTGCAACAGCGCCATCGGCGCCGTGGCGACGTGTTCGACAACAAGCCCATGACCGGCCAACAGCGCCGACCATTCGGCGACGGTCAGCGGACGCGCGTTGAACTTGATCGCACGGGCGAGTGATTGCCGGATGTCGGTGGCGACTTCCGCGGGCAGGTCGTCGGGCGTCAGCGCGAGTTCATGGATCGCGTAGCGCCCACGCGGCCTGAGCACCCGGGTCGCCTCGGCGACGATCGCGTGCTTGGCCGCGTCGCTCTGCATGGTCAGCATCGCCTCGCCGATCACGACATCCGCACTCGCATCGGCCAATCCGGTCTCGGCCGCGTCGGTGACCTTGACTTCAGCGTGTCCGGCATGGCCGGAGACGACGCCGCGGACCATATTGGCGGTGTCGGGGTCAGCTTCGGCGCCGACGTAGGAACGCGGGCGGCGCGCGATGATCTCTGCGGCGGTCCGGCCCAGGCCAGGCGCCAGCTCAAGCACATCGGCGCCGGCAACCTCGGCGCGGGCCAACAGGGTGCGCGTTAGCTCGACGCCGCCGGGGAGCAGCACTCGCTTGCCCAGCCGGGCCAGCAGCCAATGTCCCTGGACGTGCTCGTCGTCCCGGTCGGATAGGGGAACAGGGTGTTCCTTGCCCGTCATCAGACCGCCTCTCCTGACTCAAGTTATTGACTTTCGCGTAAGATTCACTTGCTGTTCCTGCACGGGTGCACAGGAGTGTCTCCAAACCCGCTGTGGGCCGTCAAGGCCGTGGTCAGCCTCGGCTTGCCCGCCCGGGTTAGTTTTTACAACTGTCTTGTGTAAATTCGAACTCAGGTCGCTCGTGCTCGGGAAGGGGTGGGTGACATTCCCACGTCAGAGGACAAGTCAGACCAGGAACCGACCGGTCGCCGCCGCGCGGTGCTGCGGGAAGTGCGCGCATCCCGAGTTCCGCTCAGCATCATCGCGATCGCCGAAAAGCTGGATGTGCACCCCAACACCGTGCGCTTTCACCTGGACAGCCTCTCCGGCGAGGGCCTGGTCGAGCATGTTGAGCCCGCTCGGCGCGGCCCGGGACGTCCGCCGCTGATGTTCCAGGCGGTACAACAGATGGACCGCGGCGGTACCCGGCACTACCGGCTTCTCGCCGAGATTCTCGCCATCACCCTTGGGGGCGAACAGGATTCGAGCTCAAGGGCCATCGCCGCCGGGCAGGCATGGGGCGAGCGGATGGACTCAGCCGGTGCGGTTGCTGGGGTGGAGGAATCCATCGAACGACTGGGCGGCGTGCTGGACGAGCTGGGCTTCGAACCCGAGCGCCGGGAATCGGACGGCAAGCAGCAGCTCGGCCTGCGGCATTGCCCATTTCTCGAGCTCGCCGAAAGGCAGCCCGGCGTGATTTGTCCCATTCACTTGGGTCTCATGCGAGGAGCATTGGAAAGCTGGGGGGCGCCGGTGACCGTGGAGCGGCTTGAAGCCTTCTCTGAACCGGGCCTGTGCCTAGCCCACCTCGCGCCGGCGACAGCGGCACCGTGAGTGCCGGGGTGGCGATCGAGATCGCAGTCACCTTCATCTGGCTCGGCATGGTGCTGGCCATCTCGTTCCTGGAAGCCCCGCTGAAGTTCCGGGCCCCCGATGTGACTCTTCAGGTCGGGCTGGGCATTGGCCGCCTAGTGTTTCGCGCCCTCAACACCGCGGAGGTGACATTCGCTCTGGTGATCGGCGTGATCATGGTGGCCGGGCCGACGCCGGTGCGGATCATCGCGGCGCTGTCAGTGGCTGTCGCCGCCCTGGCTGTGCAGCTGGTCGTCCTTCGCCCGAAACTGACCCGCCGGACCGACCTGGTGCTGGCCGGGGTGAATGTCCCGCGGTCTCATTCTCACTACATTTACGTGGGTTTGGAGGCGGTCAAGGTGGTCGCCTTGCTGGTGGCGGGAATACTGCTGCTCAGGGGCTAACGCAGAAGGATTGACCGATGGAAGAGGGCTGACCGATGGAATCAGTTTCATTGACCGAGCTGGCGTCGGAGAAGTTGGCGGAAGCGCGCACGTCCCATAGCGGTCGGGCCGCCCACACTGTTCACGGCGGTCATACCCACGAACTGCGCCAGACCGTGCTGGCCCTGCTGGCCGGTCACGATCTGTCCGAGCACCAGAGCCCGGGTGAGGCGACGCTGCAGGTCCTGCAGGGTCACGTGCGCCTGACCGCCGGCGAGGACGCTTGGGATGGAAAGTCCGGTGATTACGTCGTCATCCCACCGGTACGCCACGCCCTGCTCGCGGTGGAGGACTCGGTGGTGATCCTGACCGTGCTGAAGTCCCAGCCCGGCGCGTCCCACTGATCGTGCTGGCCACGTCCTGGTCGCGGGACTTCGGCCTGCGAGTGCCGATCGTCAACGCGCCGATGGGCGGGGTCGCTGGCGGTCGGCTGGCGGCCGCTGTCACCGCGGCCGGGGGTCTGGGCATGATCGGTATGGGCAGCACGGCGACCAGGTCATCGTTGGCCGTCGAGTTGCAGCACGTGAGCGGGCGGTTCGGGATCGGCTTGGTGGACTGGGTGATGCGCAGCCAATCGGGGCTGCTGCACGACGCGCTGGCCGCGGGGCCGACGCTGCTATCGGTCAGTTTCGGTGCTGACCTGTCGTGGGTCGCCGAGGCTCACGATGCCGGAATCGCTACCGCCACACAAATTTACGACGCTGTTGGGGCGCGACGTGCCGCCGATGCCGGGGTCGACATCCTGGTGGCGCG
>JAVROZ010000858.1:0-5157 GCA_032162485.1 Mycobacterium sp. | reverse complement strand
GATTGTGCTGCCATATACGTTGGTTGACGTCTTTCAACCCAGCGGCTGCTTGCTCGCGTGACATCGAGGGTTGCTCCGGCGGAGCGGGATCTTGTCTCCAAGTCCGGTCAACAATCTGAAATTTGGGCTTCGGGCTCGGTGGTCTTTCGGCGAAGGTGATACTGCCCAGGGCTTTGCGGTCGCGATTCATCTGATCGGACACCTGCTGCTCCGCGACCCACCATCCTCGTGCGCCGTCCTTGATCTGCTGGGAGAATGAGCCGGTGGCCTCCCGATACTTCTCGGCGGTCGCATCGCTTATGCCGGCTGGTCGTGTCCACGACACCAACAGGTCGTCACTGACGACGAACCCTTGACATTCGGCGTTATCGATCATCGCCCGCACATTCGTCAATTTGGGCATCACCATCTCGGTCATGCCCAGATAGGCCCTGTCCGCCATCCCCGTGATCGCATCCGCACCGCGAACGATTTCCTGGCGGTCGGCGTGGGACGCGGTGATCGCTGCATCAGCCGTTTTCCCCGACCAGGCTTGCCCACCCGGGCGTTCCATCATGCGTATGTAGTCATCAGAGCAGGTCTCTAGGTCGAATGCGGTCGCCCGCCACGACTCGATCAATGCCAGCACCAATTCCGGTTTCGCGGCATCGATCTGGCTTCGGCTCACCATCGCCGGTCACCCCCAGCTCGCATGTGTCAAACCTGCACAACTGGCGACGGCGGGGCTATTTGGCTGCCCGAGCCGGTGATCACAGTAGCCCGGTCAGCTTCGGCGTTCGCGAATTCGGTTCGCGCCCCATCCACCCGATCACCCAGCGTGGTGAACCGGTCCGCAACCCTTGACCTGATTCCGGGAAGCGTCTCCGCGGTGACCGACCGGGCAGTGGCCAATGTCGGGGTGTCGGCTGGAGTTTCTGGCAGCGTCCGCAGCTGCCTGAGCGTCGCTGCCAAACTGCGCAGTTCGGGCGCCAAGCGTGCTAGCGCATCAAGCTCTATTGTCAGGACGTCGCGGCTCATCAACTAAAAGACCCCCCGGCATCGGGCACCTACACATCTGTGACTAACACTAAGCGCGGAAACCCGAGCAAAACATCAACAACTGCTGGAACAAACGAGTCTTTGGCCGTTCTGTCGGCGGGTGGCGCGGTAGCCGTTCCGCGGCTCGCGCGAACGGGCGGAGCCACGCCTCGGCTGTACCCCCGCCCAATCATCGTCCCCGGTGTCGTCGCGCCACCCACCAACGACCGCCCTATCGTCGTGCTATTTCGTGACGCACGGCACCACCAGCGGTCTGCTCGACCGCGTTCCGATTAAGGTGAGCGCCGTGGCCGAGACCGCGCCGCTTCGCGTGCAACTGATCGCCAAGACCGAGTTTTTGGCACCGCCGGACGTGCCCTGGACAACCGACGCCGAGGGTGGCTCGGCGCTGGTGGAGTTCGCCGGACGGGCCTGCTACCAAAGCTGGTCCAAGCCCAATCCCCGGACCGCGACCAACGCCGGTTACATCAGTCACATCATCGACGTCGGGCATTTCTCGGTACTCGAGCACGCGAGTGTCTCGTTCTACATCACCGGAATCTCGCGATCCTGCACCCACGAGCTGATCCGGCACCGCCATTTCTCCTACTCCCAGCTCTCGCAGCGCTACGTTCCGGAGCACGACTCGCAGGTGGTGCTGCCGCCCGGCGTCGAGGACGACCCTGAGCTGCGCGAGATCCTGACCGCCGCCGCCGATGCCAGCCGCGCCACCTACACCGATCTGCTGGGCAAGCTGGAAGCCAAGTTCGCAGTGGGCCAGCCCAACGAGAAGATCGGAGCGCTACGCCGTAAGCAGGCCCGCCAGGCCGCCCGTGCGGTGTTGCCCAATGCCACCGAAACCCGCATCGTCGTCACCGGCAACTACCGGGCCTGGCGGCATTTCATCGCCATGCGGGCCAGCGAACATGCCGACGTCGAGATCCGGCGGCTGGCCATTGCGTGCCTGCGCCAGCTCGTCGACGTAGCGCCAGCGGTGTTTGCCGACTTCGAAGTGTCGACCTTGGCCGACGGCAGCGAGGTCGCTACCAGCCCGCTCGCCACGGAAGCCTGAGACCGGATACCGCCGCGCCTGCTAAAGACCTTGGCGCAGCCAGGGAATCTGGGGAACCGTGAGCACCGTCGGATTCGATGCCCGAGCGCGGCTGGGAACTCTTCTGACCGCGATGGTGACACCGTTCGACGCCGACGGTGCCCTGGACACCGCGGCTGCGGCACGAGTGGCCACCCACCTGGTGGAGCAGGGCTGCGATGGTCTGGTCCTCTCGGGAACCACCGGTGAGTCGCCGACCACCACCGATGACGAGAAACGCGAGTTGCTTCGCGTAGTCCTGGAGGCGGTAGGCGATCGGGCGCGTGTCATCGCAGGCGCGGGGACCTACGACACCGCGCACAGCATCAAGTTGGCCAAGGCCTGCGCCGCCGAAGGCGCGCACGGACTGTTGGTGGTAACTCCGTACTACTCACGGCCACCGCAGAGTGGGCTGAAGGCACACTTCACCGCCGTCGCCGACGCTACCGATCTGCCCGTGGTGCTCTACGACATCCCGCCGCGGTCGGTCGTGCCGATCGATTCCGACACGTTGCGCGCGCTGGCAACCCATCCCAATATCGTCGGAGTCAAGGACGCGAAAGCCGATCTGCACAGTGGGGGACAGATCATCGCCGAAACCGGACTGGTCTACTACTCCGGCGACGACGCGCTCAACCTGCCCTGGTTGGCCGTGGGCGCCATCGGTTTCATAAGTGTGATTTCCCATCTTGCCGCCGGTCAACTTCGAGAGTTGTTGTCCGCCTTCGGCTCCGGGGACATCGCCACTGCCCGAAAGATCAACGTCTCGGTGAGCCCGCTGTGCAACGCAATGGGTCGCCTGGGTGGGGTGACGCTGTCCAAGGCGGGCCTACGTCTGCAGGGCATTGACACCGGCAACCCGAGACTGCCCCAGGTCGCAGCAACACCGGAGCAACTCGATGCATTGGCCGCTGATATGCGTGCGGCCTCCGTGCTCCGATAAGCCAAAGGCAGATACGTGGATATAGAACTCGCCCCGCCCGGTCCCTTGACCGCGGGCGGGTTACGGGTCACTGCGCTGGGCGGCATCAGCGAAATCGGCCGCAACATGACGGTTTTCGAGCATCTGGGCCGGCTGCTCATCATCGACTGCGGGGTGATGTTTCCCACCCACGACGAGCCCGGTGTCGACCTGATTCTGCCCGACATACGCCACATCGAAGACCGCCTCGACGACATCGAGGCGTTGGTGCTGACGCACGCCCACGAGGACCACATCGGGGCCATCCCGTTCCTGCTCAGGCTGCGTCCCGACATTCCGGTGGTCGGCTCTAAGTTCACGTTGGCCCTTGTTGCCGCCAAGTGTCGTGAGCACCGCATCAAACCGGCTTTTGTCGAGGTCAAGGAGGGTCAGAGCAGCAGGCACGGGGTGTTCGAATGTGAATACTTCGCCGTCAACCACTCCATTCCGGACGCGCTGGCCATCGCCGTCTACACAGGCGCGGGCACCGTCCTGCACACCGGCGACATCAAACTCGACCAACAGCCGCTCGATCGCCGACCCACCGACCTGCCCGGCATGTCCCGGCTCGGCGACGCCGGCGTCGACCTGTTCCTGTGTGACTCGACCAACGCCGAGCATCCCGGTGTCGGGCCGTCGGAGAGCGAAATCGGGCCGACGCTGCACCGGCTGATCCGCGGCGCCGAAGGACGGGTCATCGTGGCGTGTTTTGCGTCCAATGTCGACCGGGTTCAGCAGATCATTGATGCGGCAACGGCTTTGGGTCGGCGGGTGTCGTTCGTCGGAAGATCGATGGTGCGCAACATGGCCATTGCACGCGACCTCGGCTTCCTGAGCGTGGCCGACAATGACCTGATCGACATCGCCACGGCCGAACTGATGGCGCCTGAGCAGGTGGTGCTGGTCACCACCGGTACCCAGGGCGAGCCGATGGCGGCCCTGTCGCGGATGTCGCGCGGCGAGCATCGCAGCATCACCCTTACGTCGGGTGATCTCATCATCTTGTCGTCATCGCTGATACCCGGCAACGAGGAGGCCGTCTACGGCGTCATCGACTCGCTGGCCAAGATCGGCGCCCGCGTCGTCACCAACGCGCAAGCCCGAGTGCATGTTTCGGGCCACGCCTACGCGGGTGAATTGCTGTTTCTGTATAACGGGGTACGGCCACGCCATGTCATGCCGGTGCACGGGACGTGGCGGCACCTGCGGGCCAACGCCAAGTTGGCCGCCAGCACGGGCGTGCCGGAGGACTCGATTCTGGTGGCCGAGAACGGTGTCAGCGTCGATCTGGTCGCGGGCAAGGCCCGCATCGCCGGCGCGGTACCCGTCGGCAAGATGTTTGTCGACGGCCTGATCACCGGCGACGTCGGCGAAATCACTCTGGGCGAACGGCTCATCCTGTCCTCGGGATTCGTCGCGGTGACCGTGGTGGTAAAGCGGGGAACCGGCCAACCGGCGGTGCCGCCGCAGCTGCATTCGCGGGGATTCTCCGAAGATCCTAAGGCGCTGGAACCGGCCGTGCGCAAGGTCGAGGCCGAACTGGAACAGTTGGCCGCCAACCACGTTACCGATCCGATCCGGATCGCTCAGGCCGTGCGCCGCACCGTCGGCAAATGGGTGGGCGATAAGTACCGCCGGCAGCCGATGATCGTGCCTACTGTGCTGGAAGTTTAGACCTTCTCGGCTAGACCTTTTCCGCGAAAGCCGACCACTCGATCTGTGAGGCCTTGAGTTTGCGTCCGGTGGGCTCGACGTAGCGCTCGATGACCTCGTCAGGCCCGACCTGTTCCACCAGCCGCCACCCGTACTCCTCGAGGAACGCCGCGACCTCCTCCGGCTGAATGCCGAAGTGCCAGAGTGGTTCCCCGCGCGCGCTTCGCTTGCGCACCGAGCGGTAGAGCGTGCGCGCGCCGTATTGGTTGGTGCCGTCGATGAAGTCGCGGCGGACGTAGGTGAACACCAGGCGACTGCCCGGCGCCGTTGGCCGCAGCCCTTCCAGCGTGGTGCGAACGGCATCCTCGCTGAGGTATTGGGTGACGCCCTCCCAGATGAAGAACGCCCGGTAGTCGGTGTGGTAGCCGTGTTCGGC
>JAVROZ010000857.1:0-9155 GCA_032162485.1 Mycobacterium sp. | reverse complement strand
GCCCAAGGAAGGCGAGCCGCCGCTGGACCTCAGCAACGTCAAGGCGATCCTCAACGGCAGCGAGCCGGTGTCGCCGGCGTCGATGCGCAAGTTCTACGACGCCTTCCGCCCGTACGGACTGCCGGAGACAGCGGTCAAGCCGTCCTATGGGTTGGCCGAGGCGACGCTGTTCGTCTCCACCACCCCGAGCGACCAGGCGCCGACGATCATCCACGTCGACCGCGACGAGCTGAACAAGCAACGCTTCGTCGAGGTGGCGCCCGACGCGCCGAACGCCGTCGCCCAGGTTTCCGCGGGCAAGGTCGGCGTGGACGAGTGGGCGGTCATCGTCGACACCGACACGGCCAGTGAGCTGCCCGACGGGCAGATCGGCGAGATCTGGTTGCACGGCCAGAACCTGGGCATGGGCTACTGGAACAAGGAAGCGGAGACTACCGAGACGTTTAAAAACATCTTGAAGTCGCGGGTCAGCAAGTCCCGCGCCGAGGGCGCCCCCGATGACGGGATGTGGGTGCGTACCGGGGATTACGGCACCTACCACAATGACCACCTCTATATCGCGGGCCGCATCAAGGACCTGGTGATCATCGATGGCCGTAACCACTACCCGCAGGATCTCGAGTACTCCGCGCAGGAATCCAGCAAGGCCCTGCGGACCGGCTATGTCGCCGCTTTCTCGGTGCCGGCCAACCAGTTGCCCAAGAAGGTGTTCGACGACCCACACACCGGCCTGAGCTCCGATGCCGAGGACACCTCTGAACAGCTGGTGATCGTCGCGGAGCGCGCGGCCGGCACGCACAAGCTCGAGTACCAGCCCATCGCCGACGAGATCCGGGCGGCCATCGCGGTGCGGCACGGGGTCACCGTGCGTGACCTGTTGCTGGTATCCGCCGGGGCGATCCCCCGGACCTCGAGCGGCAAGATCGGCCGCCGCGCGTGCCGGACCGCCTATCTCGACGGCAGTCTGCGCAGTGGCGTCGCTTCGCCGACGGCCTTTGCCACCTCGGACTGAGAACAGTAAAGCCATGACTGATTTCGAAGAAGTGGAGCCCCAAGACCAGGGCATCGTCAGAAACTCACCCGTGCAGAAGACCGACATGACGGTCCCGGAGATGCGTCAGTGGTTGCGCGAATGGGTGGGCAAGGCCGTCGGGAGGTCACCGGACTCGATCGACGAGTCGGTGCCGATGGTGGAGCTGGGTTTGGCGTCGCGCGATGCGGTGGCCATGGCCGCCGACATCGAAGACCTGACCGGCGTCACGTTGTCGGTGGCGGTCGCGTTCCAGCATCCGACCATCGAATCGCTGGCGACCCGGATCATCGAGGGCGAACCCGAACGGCTCGATGACGGTGTCGACATCGTCGACTGGTCGCGCAACGGCCCGGCCGAGCGCGTCGACATCGCGATCGTGGGCCTGTCCACCCGCTTCCCCGGCGACATGAACAGCCCCGAAGAAACCTGGCAGGCGCTGCTCGAGGGCCGCGATGCCATCACCGATCTGCCCGAGGGACGCTGGTCGGAATTCCTGGAAGAGCCGCGGATCGCCGAGCGGGTAGCCAACGCGCGCACCCGCGGCGGTTACCTCAAGGACATCAAGGGCTTCGACTCCGAGTTCTTCGCGGTGGCCAAGACCGAAGCCGACAACATCGACCCGCAGCAGCGGATGGCGCTGGAACTGACCTGGGAGGCACTCGAGTACGCCCGGATCCCCGCATCCAGCCTGCGCGGCAGCGCCGTCGGCGTATTCGTCGGCAGCACCACCAACGACTACCAGTTCCTGGCTGTCTCCGACCCGTCCATTGCACACCCCTACGCGATCACGGGCACCAGTTCGTCGATCATCGCCAACCGGGTGTCGTACTTCTTCGACTTCCGCGGGCCGTCGGTCACCATCGACACGGCTTGCTCGAGTTCGTTGGTGGCGATCCATCAGGGCGTGCAGGCGCTGCGTAACGGTGAGGCCGACGTCGTCGTCGCCGGTGGCGTCAATGCGCTGATCACACCGATGGTGACGTTGGGCTTCGACGAGATTGGTGCGGTGCTGTCACCCGACGGCCGGATCAAGTCCTTCTCCTCCGACGCCGACGGCTACACCCGCTCCGAGGGCGCCGGCATGCTGGTGCTCAAGCGGGTGGACGACGCCCGCCGCGACGGCGACCAGATCCTGGCCGTGATCGCCGGCAGCGCGGTCAACCATGACGGTCGGTCCAACGGTCTGATCGCCCCGAACCAGGACGCGCAGGCCGAGGTGTTGCGCCGGGCCTATAAGGACGCCGGCATCGACCCGCGCAACGTCGACTACATCGAGGCGCACGGCACCGGCACCGTTCTCGGTGACCCCATCGAGGCGGAGGCCTTGGGCCGCGTCGTCGGCAGGGGACGTCCCGCCGACCGGCCCGCGCTGTTGGGCGCGGTGAAAACCAATGTCGGACACCTGGAGTCGGCGGCCGGTGCGGCCAGCATGGCCAAGGTGGTATTGGCGTTGCAGCATGACAAGCTGCCGCCGTCGATCAACTTCGCCGGCCCCAGCCCCTACATCGACTTCGACGCGATGCGCCTGAAGGTGGTCGAGACCGCGACCGACTGGCCGCGCTACGGCGGCTACGCGCTGGCCGGTGTGTCGAGCTTTGGCTTCGGCGGCGCCAACGCGCACCTGGTGGTGCGTGAGGTCCTGCCCCGCGACGTGATCGAGCGTGAGCCCGAGGCCGAGGCGGGACCGACGGCTCCGGTCATCTCCGCCGGCGGGGACCTGACCGAGGCCGGGACCGTTGAAAGCCACGCGCTGGTATTCGACGAGTTCGGCGAGATCATCACCGACGCATCCGCGGCCGCCGCAGAGGACGAGCCAGAGTTACCGGGCGTTACCGACGAGGCGCTGGCACTCAAGGCTGCGGCTCTGGAAGAGCTTGCGGCAGAAGAACTTCCGCCTCCAGTATTTCCGTTGGCGGTATCGGCGTTCCTGACTTCGCGCAAGAAGGCCGCGGCCGCCGAGCTCGCCGACTGGATGGAATCGCCGGAAGGGCAGGCGGCGTCGCTGGAGTCGATCGGCCGTTCGCTGTCGCGCCGCAACCACGGTCGTTCCCGCGCCATCGTGCTGGCACACGACCACGAAGAAGCCATCAAGGGCCTGCGCGCGGTAGCCGAGGGCAAGCAACGGCCAGGTGTGTTCAGCGTCGACGGGCCGGTGACCAACGGCCCGGTGTGGGTGCTCGCCGGCTTCGGCGCGCAGCACCGCAAGATGGGCAAGAGCCTCTACCTGCGCGACGAGGTATTCGCCGAGTGGATCGAGAAGGTCGACGCGTTGGTCCAGGACGAACTGGGCTACTCGGTGCTCGAGCTGATTCTCGACGATTCGCAGGACTACGGCATCGAGACCACCCAGGTGACCATCTTCGCGATCCAGATCGCGCTGGGTGAGCTGCTCAAGCACCACGGCGCCAAGCCCGGAGCGGTGGTCGGCCAGTCACTGGGCGAAGCCGCCGCGGCGTACTTCGCCGGCGGGCTGTCGCTGCGCGACGCCACCCGGACGATCTGCTCGCGCTCGCACCTGATGGGTGAGGGCGAGGCGATGCTGTTCGGCGAGTACATCCGGTTGATGGCGCTGGTGGAGTACTCCGCCGACGAGATCAAGACGGTGTTCTCCGATTTCCCTGATCTCGAGGTGTGCGTCTACGCCGCACCCACCCAGACCGTCATTGGCGGTCCGCCCGAGCAGGTGGACGCGATCATCGCCCGGGCGGAGTCGGAGGGGAAGTTCGCCCGCAAGTTCCAGACCAAGGGCGCCAGCCACACCCAGCAGATGGACCCGCTGCTGGGCGAGCTTGCCGCCGAGCTGCAGGGCATCAAGCCGATGAGCCCGACGGCCGGCATTTACTCCACGGTCCACGAGGGCCGCTACGTCAAGTCCGGCAGCGACCCCATCCACGACGTCGACTACTGGAAGAAGGGCCTGCGGCACAGCGTCTACTTCACCCACGGCATCCGCAACGCCGTCGACAGCGGGCACACCACCTTCCTGGAACTCGCGCCCAACCCGGTGGCGCTGATGCAGGTCGGTCTGACTACCGCTGCCGCGGGGCTGCACGACGCTCAACTGATCCCGACGCTGGCCCGCAAGCAGGACGAAGTCGAGTCGATGGTCTCGACCATGGCCCAGCTGTACGTCCACGGCCACGACCTTGACGTGCGGACGCTGTTCAGCCGGGCCTCAGGGGCCCCACGACCTGAAGATTTCGCGAACATTCCGCTGACTCGGTTCAAGCGCAAGGAGCACTGGCTCGACGCGCACTTCTCCGGCGATGCCTCGGTGATCATGCCGGGCAACCATGTCGCGTTGCCGGATGGCCGGCACGTCTGGGAGTACGCACCCCGGGTGGGCGCGACGGACCTGGCGGCGCTGGTGAAGGCCGCCGCGACCCAGGTGCTGGCGGACGCCAAGCTGACGGCCGCCGAGCAGCGCGCGGTGCCAGGCGAGGGCGCGCGGTTGGTGACGACGATGACCCGGCATCCCGGCGGCGCCTCGGTGCAGGTGCACGCCCGCATCGACGAGTCGTTCACGCTCGTCTACGACGCCCTGGTGACCAGGGGCGGAACCGAGTCGGTGTTGCCGGTTGCGGTCGGTTCGGGAACGGCGGTCGCCGTTTCGGCAGCCGCGCCGGTGACCGACGGCGTGGCGGTCGAAGCTCCCGTCGAGGCGGACGACGCCGAAACGCTGACGGACAGCCTGACCAACCGCTACCTGAAGAACGACTTGGGCAGATGGTCACCGGATTCTGGCGAGACCATCGGTCAGCGCCTGGGCACCATCGTCGCGGCGGCCATGGGTTACGAACCCGAGGATCTGCCGTGGGAGGTGCCGCTGATCGAGCTCGGTTTGGACTCGCTGATGGCGGTGCGGATCAAGAACCGCGTCGAGTACGACTTCGACCTGCCGCCCATCCAGTTGCAGGCCGTGCGCGACGCGAACCTGTACAACGTCGAGAAGCTGATCGAATACGCGCTCGAGCACCGCGACGAGGTCGAGCAACTGCACGACTACCAGCGGGCCCAGACGGCTGAGGAGATCGCGAAGGCGCAGGCCCAGTTGGTCAGCGGTGCGACGCCCGCCAGCTTGCTGGCGCCGGCACCCGATCCGCAGGCCGAGCCGGAGACCCAACCCGAGCCGGAGACCCAACCCGAGCCGGAGACGCAAGCGGCGCCGCCACCGCCGCCGTCGGACATGCCGATTCCGCCGCCGCCGACTAATCCGGCCGGCCCGTCGGGCTCAAACGGTAACGGCGAGAAGCCGAACCTTGCTGCCGCCGCTGGGGCACTCAATCAGGAGGCAGTTGCCAAGGCGCTGAACTCCGACGTGCCGCCGCGGGACGCCGCCGAGCGGGTCACCTTCGCGACGTGGGCGATCGTCACGGGCAAGTCCGCGGGCGGCATCTTCAACCCGCTGCCCAAGCTGGACGAAGCGAAGGCGGCGAAAATGGCGCAGCGGCTTTCCGAGCGCGCCGAAGGCCCGATCACCGTCGAGGACGTGTTGAGTTCGGAGAACATCGAGGCGCTGGCCGACAAGGTGCGTGAATACCTGGAGGCCGGCACCATCGACGGGTTCGTCCGCATCCTGCGGCCGCGACCGGAGGGCAGCTCGAGAACACCGGTGTTCGTGTTCCATCCGGCCGGCGGTTCGACCGTCGTGTACGAGCCGCTGCTGAGCCGGCTGCCGGCGGACACCCCGATGTACGGCCTCGAGCGGGTCGAGGGGTCGATCGAAGAGCGTGCCGCGCAATACGTTCCGAAGCTGGTCGAACTGCAAGGTGACGGACCCTACATTCTGGCCGGCTGGTCGCTGGGCGGAGTGCTCGCCTATGCGTGTGCGATCGGGTTGAAACGGCTCGGCAAGGACGTCCGGTGGGTCGGCCTGATCGACGCGGTGCGTGCCGGTGAGGAGATCCCGCAAACCCAGGAGGAGATCCGCAAGCGCTGGGACCGCTACGCCAAGTTTGCCGAGAAGACGTTCAACGTCACCATCCCGGCGATCCCGTACGAGCAGCTCGAGCAGCTCGATGACGAGGGCCAGATCCGGTTCGTGCTCGACGCGGTCGGCCAGAGCGGCGTGCAGATCCCGGCCGGAATCATCGAGCACCAACGCACGTCGTACCTGGACAACCGGGCGATCGACACCGCTGAGATCCAGCCGTTCGATGGGCATGTCACGCTCTACATGGCCGATCGCTACCATGACGACGCGATCATGTTCGAGCCGCGGTATGCCGTCCGCAAGCCGGACGGCGGCTGGGGTGAGTACGTTTCCGACCTGGAGGTCGTGCCGATCGGTGGTGAGCACATTCAGGCCATCGACGAGCCGATCATCTCCAAGGTGGGCGAGCACATGAGCGGTGCATTGAACAAGATCGAGCAGGACATCGAGTCAGAACAGGTGAGGTAGTCAAGCAGTGACGGATATAGCTCCAGACCAAGCTCCCAGTCCGGTTCTGCACACTACGGCGGAGAAGCTGGCCGAGCTGCGTGAACGTCTGGAGTTGGCCAAAGAACCCGGTGGCGAGAAGGCCGCGGCCAAGCGCGACAAGAAGGGTATCCCGAGCGCCAGGGCTCGCGTGCACGCGCTGGTCGACCCAGGAACTTTCTTCGAGATCGGGGCGCTCTGCAAGACACCGGGTGACCCGAACGCGCTCTACGGCGACGGCGTCGTCACCGGCCACGCAATGATCGACGGCCGCCCCGTCGGGGTGTTCTCACACGATCAGACCGTCTTCCAGGGCACCGTCGGTGAGATGTTCGGCCGCAAGGTCGCCCGGTTGATGGAGTGGTGCGCGATGGTCGGCTGCCCGATCATCGGTATCCAGGACTCCGGCGGAGCCCGCATCCAGGACGCGGTGACATCGCTGGCGTGGTACGCCGAGCTGGGCAGCCGCCACGAAGCGCTGTCTGGGGTGGTGCCGCAGATCTCCCTCATCTTCGGTAAATGCGCTGGGGGAGCGGTCTATTCGCCGATCCAGGACGACCTGCTCGTCTCGGTACGTGACCAGGGCTACTTCTTCGTCACCGGTCCCGACGTGATCCGTGAGGTCACCGGCGAGGACGTCACCCTCGACGAGCTCGGCGGCTCTGACGCGCAGGCGCGCTACGGCAACATCCACCAGGTGGTGAATTCCGAAGCCGAGGCGTTCGAGTATGTGCGCGAGTTCCTGTCGTTCCTGCCGTCCAACTGTTTCGGTAAGGCGCCTGTCATCAATCCCGGTCTGGAAACGGAGGTAACGCCGACCGACCTGGAACTGGACTCGATCGTGCCGGACTCCGACAATGCGGCCTACGACATGCATGAGATCCTGCTGCGCATTTTCGACGACGGTGACTTTCTGGACGTCGCTGCTCAGCACGGCCCAGCCATCATCACCGGGTTCGCCCGGGTCGACGGGCGCCCGGTGGGCGTGATCGCCAATCAGCCCATGTACATGTCCGGGGCGATCGACAACGAGGCCTCCGACAAGGCGGCGCGGTTCATCAGGTTCTGTGATTCGTTCCAGATTCCGCTGGTGTTCGTGGTGGACACGCCCGGGTTTCTGCCAGGTGCCGAGGAAGAGAAGCGGGGCATCATCAAACGCGGCGGCCGGTTCCTCTACGCCGTGGTCGAGGCCGATGTGCCGAAGGTGACGATCACGATCCGCAAGTCCTACGGCGGCGCATACGCCGTAATGGGCTCCCGGCAGCTGACCGCCGACTTCAACTTCGCCTGGCCCACCGCGCGCATCGCGGTGATCGGCGCCGAGGGGGCCGCGCAGTTGCTGATGAAGCGCTTCCCGGACCCCACTACGCCCGAGGCGCAGCAGATCAAGAAAGACTTCATCGAGGGCTACAACCTCAACCTGGCTATTCCGTGGACCGCCGCCGAGCGCGGGTTCATCGACGCTGTCATCGACCCGCACCAGACCCGGCTGCTGCTGCGCAGGTCGATGCACCTGCTGCGGGACAAGCAGAACTGGTCCCGGTTGGCCCGCAAGCACGGCTTGATCCCGGTCTAGTTCGCTGCCCGTCGCGCCGAGTGTGGAATTCGCGACGCGGCACGCCGATGAATCGTCGTCTGCTTCACTGTCGGCGCGGCTAACTCACAGCTGGAGCGCTCCGTCGGCGAGCTCGTCGAAACGCTCCAGTGCTTCCTCGGAATCCGAATCGATGCCGCGCAGCGGCCCGCGGTCGGCGAGGTACCGCTGCGCGTACAGCCGCGCGACGAGTGCTTTGCGCTCCCCGCCGCGGGTTTCCCGCTCCCAGGCGGCCTGCTCGGTGAGCAGTGCACCCGCATAGACGTCACCCATGAACTGGGCCAGGGGGAACAGCCGCGCCTCGGCAACTGAGCCGTTGAGGCCGTCCACTTTGGCCCATGCTGTGATCGCGGCGTCCAGATCCTCGATCCGTTTTGCGACCAATCCGGTGGTCGCCCCGCCATCCCCGGTGTCGTCGGAAACCGACACCGCGTCGCGCAGCCGCGCCAGCAGTGTCTCGTGGGCGCGCGTCTGCACGATGCCGCGCCGCACATCCAGGCACAGGATGTTGTCGGGGCCCTCCCAGATGGTGTTGACTTGGCCGTCGCGCAAAAGCCTTGCCACCGGCCAAGTTTCGATGTAACCGTTCCCCCCGTGAATCTCGATGGCGTCCGATGCCGCGGTGATGCCGAGCCGGGCGACCTTGAGCTTGGTCACCGGGACTGCGATGCGCTGGCGCATGCTTCGGGGTTGCCGGTGGTTGGCCGCTCCGGTGCCGTCGAACACCAGCGCCTGCGCGGCTTCGACGTCGACGATCATCTCGGCAAGCTTGCGGCGCATCAGCGGTTTGTCGATCAGGGCGCCGCCGAACGCCCGCCGCTGCCGGGCGTAACACAGCGACTCGACCAGGGCGCGTCGCGCGTTGGCCAGCCCGAACAACGCGATGCCCAGTCGTGCCGCGTTGGTCAGCTCCATCATTGCGCCCAGGCCCTTGCCGTCGGAGGGGCCCGACTCTGTCGAAGCGTCCCCGGACAGCAGAAAAGCCTCGGCGTCGACGAACTCGACCTCGCCGGACGCGACCGAACGAGTGCCGAGTTTGTCCTTCAGTCGGCGAACCCGCACCCCGTTGCGCGATCCGTCGCGGCGGGTGCGCAACACCAGGAAGTTGG
>JAVROZ010000856.1:0-4277 GCA_032162485.1 Mycobacterium sp. | reverse complement strand
TGTTACGAGGCAATTCATCCCGTTCGGGCCGGTGCTGGTTTCCGGTCCGGTGCGCATCGAGATGCCCGATGGTGGGGTGGTGGAATCCGACCGATTCATGGTTGCGATCTGCACGTGCCGGCGAAGCCAAGAATATCCGTTGTGCGACACCAGCCACCGGAGGTGCCGGACGCCCAAGGTGAAGCGTTTGCTCAGCTGAGCGGCCGTCGCAGCGACGACTCTCCCCGCTTCCACGACGCCATCACGGCATCGGCCAACCGATTCTCGACGGCGGCGTGTGCGCGGATCCCGAAGACGACGTCGCTGTCGAGATGCGGTTCGCGGGCGACCAGATCGCCGACCACGTCCAAACGCACCACATGTTCGTGGACCGCATCGGCCTCCACATGCTCGCGGTAGAACTCGGCGCAGGCTGCCGGCGCCTGCATTCGTTGTAGCGCATCGACCATGCGCCGGGAGCCAGGTGGCGAGGTGATCTCCGTCGACGCGAAATGCCCCACCGCCGCGCCGCGCAACCGCCGGTGCAGTCCGAACAAAGACATCAGGTTCACCACCGCCAACGATTCGGCAGGCACTGCGTCCAGATAACCCAGGTAGGTCGAATCCAGATCCGCGGCATCCAACAGATCAGCGAAAAGTTGTTGGTGCATCCGTGGTCCCTGACCCGCGCCGTACTCGTCGAACTCGACCGCGACGAACGCCGCCTTGGCGGTACCCGTGAGTCGGGCGATCGCGAACGAGTGCGGATCGCCCTCTTTGAGGTGATACAGCGACCGATGCACGAAGTATTCGCGCATCTGCTCCCACGTTCCGGTGTCACGCAAAAAGTACGACGGACCCGTCCCGTCGGCCGGTTCGATTGCGATCGAATCCATTTCGGCCGCAGCGGAGTGACCGGACTCGATAGGGCCCACGTCGCGGCGTACGCCGGCGAGGAAAACTCGCTCCAGTTCAGCGCGCAGGCCAAGCAATGCGGGATTCCACTCCCAGCTGGGGTCGACGGAGGCAAACCCTCGGTAGTGCAGCTCGTAACACATGTACAGAGCCAAGTGCAGGTCGAGGCCATACGGATCCGCGTCGCGCACCGAAGCGCCAATGCGACCGGGAAGCTCGTGGGAGACAGGAGCGGTCAAAGTGCGGCGGACAGCCGTCGACAGTGGACCGTGCGCCGCAGGCAGAGCGGGTTCAATGATGGTCGCCGGGTAAGTCACAACGGTGTTTACCCCCATGGCACAACTGCAAACAGCACGGCTCAATCACCCTCGGCAGTGGCTACCCGGAAGACAAGGTCGATGGTGGTGCCGTCGGGACGGATTTCCACCTCCATCCGTTCACTCATGGCACGCATCAGCAGCAGGCCCCGGCCGCCGGTGCCGGGATTTTCGGTCGGCGTCTTCCACGAACCGGAATCGGTGATCCGCGAGCGGACTTCGTCGTTGACCGCCTCCATCTCGAGAATCATTGCTCCGATGTGATGTCCGACATAGGCATGCTCGATGCAGTTGGTGCATGCCTCGCTGACCACCAGCACAATGTCACTGGCCAGCACCTCCCCGACTGCTGCGGCCTGAAGCCAGGAGGCGAGCTGACGCCGGATAGGAGCCAATTGATCCGGAGTGGCTTCGGCCTCGATGCGTAGCGGTGCCAGTAGGTGGCGGTACACCACCATCGCGACGTCATCGTCGTAGCCCGCCTCCGGTGCAAGTCGGTCCAGCACGGCGTCGGCGACAGCGTTGATCGGCAGGTCTACCGAGTCCGTTAACACGTCGGCGACGCGCGCGAGACCGTCGTCAATCGACTCATGTCGACGTTCGACCAGACCGTCGGTGAACAGCATCAGCATCGCACCCGGCCGTAACACCTTGGACGATTGCGGGCGAGTCTCGTTGCGGCGGACCGCGAGCGGCACCGAGCTGGCATCGGTGAGCATCATCGTGCCGCTGCCCGGCCCGGAAACGGCCCTGATCAGCACGGCGGGCATGTGGCCGGCGTTGCTGTACTCCAGCAGCCCGGATGTGGTGTCCAGAATCGCCAGAAATACCGTGGTGCAGTAGGCATCCGGAATGAGCGACGCGGCGGCGTCGAGTTGTTCGAGCAACACCGCCGGTCTGGCGCCGGTCAGCAATAGTGCCCGAGCCGAGCTGCGAAGCTGACCCATGATCGCCGCCGCCGGCAACCCGCGCCCGACACAGTCGCCGACAACGATCCCGATGCGGTAATCGTCGATCTGCAGTACGTCGTACCAGTCGCCACCGATCTCCAGTGGCGGCACGGCGGGTTCATAGCGGACGGCGAAACCCGGCGGCGGTTCCAACGGCGGCAGCATTGCCCGCTGCAGTGTGAGCGATGTCACACGCGCGCTTTCGAATTGGCGGACATGCTGGATGGCCAGACTGAGATGGCCGATGAGAACGGTGACCAGCAGTCTGTCTTCGGCGGACATCCAGCGCGGTACCCGAAGCTCGAGCCACAGCGCAACATCTCCGGTACCGGAGAGCATCACGACCAATCCCTGTGTCTTTCCGTCTGTGCCTGGCCACGCGACCGTTTTCGCGGTCAGCGGCAACTGGTGACGGGCATCCTGGAACGTTTCACGAAGCTGGGGATCCATTGTGCGCCAGCGTGATTCGGTTGGCTCGCCAGCCACCACGATGGTCGGTTCACCGTCAGCGGGTGGCCACATCACCGCCACCACCCGGTGTACGTCGAGCGCAGTTCGGCACTCGTCGAGGGTGATCGCCAATACCTCGGCTACGGTCTTGGCCACACTGACCGACGTGGCCAGTCGCATGACTGCGCTTTCCCGGGCCGCGAAGGCCCGTTGCGCCGTCACGTCGCGAACGGTGCCGACGTACACCTCGTGCTCACCGCTTTGTCCTCGAACCGCGTTGATACTCACTGCCGCCCAGGCGAGGTGGCCGTCCCGATGGCGGACGGGCGTCTCGTACTGCGCACTTCCTTCGGTACGGACCCGCGATTGGTGCTGGGCTGCGGTAGTCCTGTCGACCAGCCAAGGGTGGGGCCACAGGTACGGCAGGCCCTCCGGGGGGTAGCCGAGAATTTCAGCGAAAGCGTCGTTCATCTCGATCACCGCACCGTCTTGATCGGCGACGAAGAACCCCTCCTGCAGGGAATTCACCAGCGCGCTGCGGAACTTGTCACGGTCGGCCAGGTCCTCGGCGCGGGCCCGTTCCGCCGCGTACCGTCTTGTGCCGTCCAGGAATCCGCGAGTTGCAACGTCAAGTGCGGCCAGGGTCTGCAACAGGAACTCCAACGCGGTCGCACCGTCGACGCCGGACTTCTTGGAGAGCTCATCGACCTGCCGGAAATGGTTCTCGATGATGTCGAGCATGCTGACTTCTTCTTGCAGGGCGCGCCGCCCGAGGTCGTATCCGACGGCCAGGCTGTCCTCATCGCGGGTGGCGATGTAGCTGTGTAGCGCGGCGACGTACTGGTCGTGAAAGTCGGCGGTATAGGTCATGTAGAGATTCCCCGGTGCCGTGCGGCAAGGACCATCGCGTCGTCTGATTCCTTGGCGTGCTTGGTCAGTATCTGCTCGGCAATGTCGCACGCGGAAGCCGCGAAGTCGATGTGATCCAAGTGATCCTCGTTGATGCCGTCGCTGGTGATCACCAGCAGATCGCCGGTGCGCATCGAAACGACTTGTGCCGGTGTGGTTTCCGGGATTCGGTAGCCGACTATGCCGCCGACCAGCCGAACACTCGAACGGACCTGAATGCCGCTTACACTTTTGGCGACCAAGTGGGCGCTAACGTTCCCGATGCCGGTCCAGCTCAGCTGGCCGGTCTGCAAATCGATCCGCGCCAATGTCATCGCCGCACCTCTGGTGCCCTCCAGCACGCGGTGACACAGTTGAACCAACACTTCGAGACGTTGGCGCCGGGCGCTCGTGAGTGCGTTGACGGCCGCCAGCGCGGCGCTCGCGGCGTCAGGCCCGTGGCCCAGGCCGTCCAGGACGCCGAACAAGGCGTTGTCGTCGTCGATGTCAACCGCGATGGCCTGGTCGCCGCACAGTTGCTCACCCGGTCGTGGACGACTTGCCGTAGCCCATTCAATCGGTCCGGATCGGCCCGCCGATCGAGCTTGGTCAGGCACGAGCCGGAACCCATTTCCACATCTCGATGACCGCTCCGCGGCCGAGCGCGGATTCCACGATCAAACGATCCATCAACCGGCGGGCACCCGGCAAACCCATCCCGAGACCCCGCCCGGTGGTGTATCCGTCCTCCATGGCGCGGTCGATGTCGGCGATGCCG
>JAVROZ010000855.1:0-7149 GCA_032162485.1 Mycobacterium sp. | reverse complement strand
GTCCCAACTGCTTTCCTCAACCCCGGTGTTTCTCGCCTCCGGTGCCCAATCCCAATCCCAATCCGGGTTCACCTCGGCCAACTGGTGGCCGGCTGACCTCGGCGTTCCCAGTGCGTCCGGGGGGCAGAACAGCGCGCGCTACGCAGTATTTCCGAGCACTCGGCGGCTGGCGATTCAGGTGAACGGTGTCACGAAGGTTTTTGACACCGGCGAGCACCAGATCAACGGCGTGCAACAACAGCAAAGCGGCGGACCGGGGTCCGTGACCTTCACCAGCCAGTTCGGCACCTTCGGCGTGGCAAGCCTGCACGAACTCGACGCACAACAGGTCGCGGAAACACCTACCGCCGCACCCGCCCCCCAGCACCAGTCCAACCCGGCGCCGCAACCCGCACCCCGTATGGCGCCATCCGATCCCGGCGGGTCCGGGGATGCCGCGGGAGTTGTCGCCGCTATCGAGTCGCTGGCCGGGCTACATGAGCGCGGCATCCTCTCCGACGAGGAGTTCGCCACGAAGAAGGCCGAACTGCTCGGTCGCCTCTGAGGCCCGACGCGCTATGGCCACGCTCGTCGCCTTTCACGCCCACCCGGATGACGAGGTGATCCTCACCGGAGGCACCCTCGCGAAAGCGGCTGCCGCTGGGCACCGTGTGGTCGTCGTCACTGCAACCGATGGCCGGATGGGCGACGAGGCCGACGACACCCGAATCAACGAATTGCGGTCCAGTGTCGGCATTCTCGGAGTACACCGCCTCGAATGCCTGGAGTACGCCGACAGCGGCTTCGGACCTGACTTCTACCCGGATCCGCCGAACCGGGTCCGGTTCGCGCGAGCCGACGTCGACGAGGCCGCCCAGCGACTTGCCTCGATACTTCGTGCCGAAGACGCGCAGCTACTGCTCACTTATCAGAACAACGGGGGTTACGGCCACCGTGATCACGTGCAGGTTCATCACGTCGGCAAACGGGCCGCCGAACTGGCCGGCACTGCGCGCGTACTCGAAGTGACGATGCCGCGCGAATTGCTCACCCGCATCGCGGATGGTGCCCGGGTGCTGCGGCTGCCGGCGCCCTACGAATCCGACGTGGCACGGACGGCATACGCACCGAGGGCGACAATCACCCATCGCATCGATGTACGTCGATTCGCGCGACAGAAGCGTGATGCGCTTGCGGCCCATCGCTCCCAGATCGGTGACGGGTTGAATGCGCGCCTCTTCGATGTGCTGCTTTGGTTGCCGCCGCAAATTTTCGGGTTGATCTTCGGCCACGAATGGTTTGTCGATCCAACGGCGCCGGCGGGAACTGTCCGCGACGACATCTTCGACTGATCGGGGAATAGCCTCACCGCGGCCCCTTGTTCAGCCCGACATGAAAGCTTTCACCGAGTCCGGGCGTCAAGAATTTCTCGCCGACAAGCACGTTGCGGTGCTCTCCATCGATGCCACCGGGAACCGCCCGCCGGCCAGTGTCCCGATCTGGTACGACTACACACCCGGGGGCCACATCCGGTTCAGTACCGGAGGGTCAAGCCGCAAGGCAAGGTTGATCGAGCAAGCCGGCGCGGTGACATTGGTCGTGCAACGCGAGGAGCCGCCGTATCAATACGTGGTCGTGGAGGGCACCGTGGTCGAAATAACCACACCAACACCCGTGGACGTCCACGAAGCTATCGCCGTCCGGTATCTCGGCGAGGAAGCTGGACGCGCATTTGTCCGCAGTCTCGACGATCAAGCCAGCGTGCTGTTCACCGTCCGCCCCGACCGTTGGCTCACCGCGGACTTCTCCGACGACCTGTAGCGCACGCCAGTGTGAGGGATCGGGCTGCGGGTATACCAGCGCGGTGTTACTGGACCCGAAACCGCTGACCGACGACCTGCGCCGGCTTGCCGCGGCACACGGGGTTGCCACCACTTACCGCAACGAGCGACGCGAGCCGGTGGAAGTCGACGCTGACGTGGTGATTCGAGTGCTCGGGTTGCTGGAGGTCGATGCCGCCACCGAAGCCGATCGGCGCGGTGCACTGACCCTGCTCGCCGAGCGCAACCGCGCCGGCGTGCTGCCCCCCACGATCGCATTGCGTGTGACGGGACGCCCCAAGCCGCTTCCCGGGGCCGCGTTGTTGGTCAGCGAGGACGGCAGCCAGACCGAGGTGCACGACGAACTACCGGGCGAGCTGGCACCGGGCTGGTACCGGCTGCACACCCGCGACGGGCAGGAAGTGACTGTGGTTGTGGCGCCGACCGAGGTCCCTCCGGCGCCGGCCACCTGGGGATGGATGCTGCAGCTTTACGCGCTGCGTTCGGCTGGCTCCTGGGGTATCGGTGACCTAGCCGATCTCCGGGAGTTCGTCCGCTGGTCGGCCACCAAACACGGAGCTGGGGCGGTCCTGCTCAATCCGCTGCACGCGCCCGGCCCGACGCATCCGGTGCAGCCCTCGCCCTACACCCCGTCCAGCCGGCGGTTCGCCAACCCGCTGGCGCTGCGCGTCGAAGAACTCGACGTCTACCGTCGAGCCGATCCGGACACCCGCGCGGAGGTGGCGGCGTTGCGGGTTTCGGCCAACACGTCGCGGATCGACCACGACCTGGTGTGGGCGGCCAAGCGTTCGGCGCTGGAGTTGCTCTGGCGCGCCGATGGTCGGCCATCAGTGCTCGACGAGTCCCCCGCCGCTAACGGGTTGCGGGACTGGGCGACCTACTGCGCGCTGGCGGAGCGGCACGGCGGTAGATGGAGCAGGTGGCCAGTGGCGCTGCGTGATGTCGCCGGACCGGCAGTGGCGACTGCACGCCGGGAGTTGGCGCCGCGGGTGGCATTTCACGCCTGGGTGCAGCGACAGTGCGCCGAGCAGTTGGCGGCCGTGCGGGACGCCGCGGCAGACGCCGGCATGGCCCTTGGCGTACTGCACGACCTCGCAGTGGGAGTCGACCCGGAGGGCGCGGATGCCTGGGCGCTGGCCGACGTGTTGGCAACCGGGGTCAGCGTCGGCGCACCACCCGACAACTTCACGCCACGTGGGCAGGACTGGGGGCTGCCACCGTGGCGACCCGATCGCCTCGCCGCCACTGGGTACGCCGCGCTGCGAGACATGGTGCGCGCCGTGCTGGTTCACGCCGACGGTCTGCGGATTGACCACGTGGCCGGCTTGTGGCGGCTGTGGTGGATTCCACCCGGCGAGACGCCCGATCGTGGCACCTACGTGTACTACGACGCCGACGTCATGCTTGCGGTACTGGCCTTGGAAGCGCATCGGGCGAAGGCCACGGTCCTCGGAGAGGACCTGGGTACGGTCGAACCGGAGGTGACCGAAGCACTGGCGGCCAACGGAATGCTCGGGTGCGCCGTGTCATGGTTCACCCGGGACGAATCGGCGCCGGACGAACCTCTGCTGCCGGCGGCGCAGTGGCCGACGCGGGCGGCGGCCAGTCTTTCCACACACGATTTGCCCACCGCGGCGGGATTTCTGCGCGGTGCGCACGTAAGAGTGCGCGCCGATCTCGGTCTGCTCCCCGATGTGCCGGCCGAACAGGCCGCGGCGGATAAGGAACGAGCCGAACGGTTGGCGCTGCTGCGCGCCGAAGGTCTACTGCCCGCGGAAGACATTTCACCCGAGCCGGATGAAGCAACGATAATCCTTGCGATGCACCGGTTTCTGGCGTCTACCCCGAGCACACTGAAGTTGGTCTCGCCCTATGACGTCATCGCCGAGCCAAGGCAACCCAACCTGCCGGGCACCGTCGACGAGTATCCGAATTGGCGGCTGCCGCTGCCGCTGACCCGAGAGCAATTCAGCAACGACCCCAGAGTCGCCGAAATCGCCGCCCTGTTCCGGGATCCCGCTGCCCGCGACACCCGCTGATTACCGGCCGAGTTCAGCTGGGATCGTGTAGTTCAGGCAGACCGTGGTGCCGCCGGAGCGGGCTTTGATGGTGCAGTGGTCGGCAAGGGCGTGCATCAGGATGATGCCCCGGGAAATATGCGGGTCATCTGGCCGCCGTCGCGCTGGGCGGTGCCAGGTGCCTCGATCGCTGACGGACACGCTGATCGTCTGCGCCGTGGAATCGTAGCTGGCCTGCAGCCTCATCGCGCCCACCCCGTGGTGGTCGCGGTAAGCATGCTCAACACAGTTGGCCAAGGCTTCATTCACGCTCAAGACGATGTCGTCGCGAATCTCTGCAGGCCCTTGCACCCGCTGTCGCAACCAGCGGTCCAATGAGCGGCGCAAGGCGGCCGCAGTCATGGCATCGGCTGCACCTGCACAGCTCAACCGCACCGGGTTGGCGGCGGTAGGTGGGTGGGCGCTCATGCGTAGGGCATACCCAGGAGTGGACCCGGCGATAACCTTGTCCGCATTTCTATTTGGCCACAACGCAAATCGCCCGCGCTAGCCGTCGACGTAATCCATCGGCCGTGCGTCCCCGTGCCCCAGGTCACGATGTGCCACTGCGGTCACCAACGCGGTGCCGTTCTGCATGGTCCCGACGATATTGACCTCGTCGTTGACAGCGAACCGCGGAGCGGCCCCGATAGGCTGACTGCCGCCACTGGTGATGGCGAGGGTGTCAGAGGTCACTACGTAGGTTTGGGTAAATCCGTTGGCGCTGCGCGCGGTCATTGAGCCCGCCGACACGGCAATCAAGGTGCCTTCTTGGCTCACCGGCTTCGTGGCCTGGGGCGGCACCGCGGCCTCGGCTACTCCTTCGGAGGTTGCCGTATCGACCAACGATCCAGCCAAAATCGCGGCGAAAACCGCCACAGCCAGCAGGGAAGCAGAGATATATCCCCTGAGATCGTTATTGCGAGGTTGTGCGACGAGGCGGTGTCTGGAACTCATGGCGGTCTTCTTCCACGCGGTTACACGTCCGACAACTCTTTGCCCGCCATAGAGTCAGATCGTTGTTCAGGAATTACCCGAAGCGCTGCGCCGATAAACAGCCTGGGCCCGAAACCATCCGGCGGAATATTCCGACGGCAGCCTCGGTTGAGTTCGTCGACGGTGTCGGAGCTTCCCCCGGGTACCACATCAGAACTGTCGCTTCGAGCGACCACTTGCCGAGAGGCGAGAAGCCGGCACCGTCCCCTCTTTCCGTCATGGGACGCTCCGCATGGCAGACTTTGGCCGCAAGGCAGAGCGGTTGGGGGAGGTGAGAGCCCGAAATGGCTGACATCACCGCGTTGATTCTGGCCGACCATAACTGGTTCCGCGAACAATTCGCCAAGCTGGACGCCCTGCAAGCTGGGGCACCGGAAGACCGCACGGCACTCGAGCGGGTATGGCGTCCGCTCGCCGAGAAGCTCGACGTCCACGCCTACATCGAAGAAAAGATCTTCTACCCACAACTGCTCAAGCGCGGCGCCGACGACCCTGAGGGCGAGACGCTCGATGCGATCGGCGACCACAACGACATTCGCGACGGAGTGCGTGCCGCCAACGCGGCCAGAGTCGGCACCGACGAGTGGTGGGCGTCGGTCGGGGACGCCCGGGTGGCCAATGACGATCACATGGGCGAGGAGGAGCGGGAAGGTCTGTCGGACTTTCGCCGCCATGCCCCACTCGGACTTCGCGAAGCGTTGGGGCGCCAGTACAGCGAATTCATGACCGCGCATCCCACCACCAAGGGATTGCCGATCAGGGACCGCGACCCCCAACGTTACGTCGAGAAGTTCGAGAACAAACCGCCGTCCAAACCCACGGACTATTCGCTGGGCATCGGCAGCCTGAAGGGCAAATAGGGTTCGTTAACTGACTTGCGGCTCAACGACGATGCGCGCGTAGCTGATACAGCCCTCGAGTGGTAGCGACCACCGCGCCGGCAGCATCGGTGACCACCGCCTCCAACGTGTAGTCAGCCTTACCCTGCGCGGCCGCCTCGGCTTCGACGCGGGCGATCGTTTCATCGTCCAGTTTCGCTTCCGCGCGCAGCGGCGTGGTGGCCATGCCAACGAAGGCGATGTCGACGTTTTTCACCAGTGGGAAGTACTTACCGGCATCGAACGTCGACAAAGCGATGATTCCGCCCAGGATTTCGGCGACGGTGAACTGAACGCCGGCGTAAACGACACCAAAGTGGTTGCCGTTCCCCTCGACCGGCACACTGGCCGCGGCGAAGCCGCGCCGAGCTTCGAGCACCCGTACACCCATCCGGTCGGCGATCGGAATGGTCGATCCGATACCCGCATTCATCATTTCGACGAACTGATCAGCCACAGCATCGATAGTCGCACACCGACTAACACGGTTCGTGGTGGTAGCACCGGTTGCCGCCTAGTCGTTTCGCCTGGTACATCGCGGCATCTGAGGCAGTGACCAGCTCCTCGAGCAGGGTCTGGTGCTCGCCCGAGGCGGCTTCATCGAGACGGGCACATGCGGTGCCGATGCTGGCCGTGACCTCCGCGGTCGAGGCTGCGATGGCTCGGCACAACTGGTTGGCCAACGACTCGGCGTTGCAGTTCGCCGCAGTGCCGGCCACCAGGAATTCCTCGCCCCCACTTCGCGCCACCACGGCCTGATCCTCGGCGGCTGCCAGTAAAGCCTGGCCGACCTGGACCAATGCGTGATCTCCTGCGGCGTGGCCGCGGTTGTCATTGAGGGCCTTGAAGTTATCGAGGTCGATCACCAACACCACGAGGTGTGCGTCGATGCCCCGGCGGGCCAGCATCATTCCCAGCGCGTTGTGCTGGAACGACCGTCTGTTGAGCAGTCCCGTCAGCGGGTCGCGGTCCGCGCGTAGTAGATCACCGGCCAGGGCACGGACCAGAATGCGAATGGCCAACGGCAGCGCAATGTTGACCTCGACCACCAGCCACAGATCGACCCCTGCCAGGGACAGGTGCCCCATCGTCGCCAGTCGTACCGCCTCGTAGAGGCCGACGGCCGCGGCAACCGCGAAGTTGTAGAGCACGAATTGGGTGGTGTGGAAGAAGGCGATATAGGCACCGAAGGTGGCGAAGGCAATGCATCCAATCAGCGCGGCCAGCGGATTGGGATGTGCCAGACACGCCAGCGCCACGGCGGTGTTGCAGGTCCCGGCGAACAGCAGCGATTGCACGCGGGTGGGCCATCGCCATATCCACAGCAACGCGGCACCGAGACCGCCGGCGACGGCTACCCACGTCATCGCGATCCCACCCGTGCCGCGTGGCCCATCC
>JAVROZ010000854.1:0-2564 GCA_032162485.1 Mycobacterium sp. | reverse complement strand
ATCGCCGTGGCACGCGCGTTCGGGCTTGGGGACCAGCCGGGTCGCTCCACGATGGACGCACTCATCCGCTTCGTCGCGGACCGCCAGATGCTGGTGGTGCTGGACAACTGCGAGCACCTGCTGGATGCCAGCGCGGAGTTGACTGTCGGCCTTTTGGGTGCCGACCCTGACTTAACGTTGTTGACCACGAGCCGTGAGCCGATCGGTGTCGCCGGCGAGGTGGGCTGGCGGGTGCCGTCGCTACCCCTGGCCGACGAAGCCGTCGAGCTGTTCACCGACCGGGCCCGTCGCGCTCGGCCGGATTTTGCCGTCAACGCCGACAATGCCGCCGCGGTCAATGAGATCTGCCGACGCCTCGATGGACTGCCACTGGCGATCGAACTCGCCGCGGCCCGGGTGCGCGCACTGTCGCTGACCGAGATCGTCGACACCCTGCACGACCGCTTCCGGCTGCTGACCGGTGGTGCGCGAACCGCGGTGCGCCGCCAGCAGACGCTGCGCGCCTCGGTGGACTGGTCACATGCGCTGCTGACGCCCTCCGAACGAATCCTGTTCCGGCGGTTGGCCGTGTTCCTCGGCGGCTTCGATTTTGCTGCTGCCCAATCGGTCGCGGGCTTTGACGATGTGGAGCATTACCAGGTTCTCGATCAGCTCACGCTATTGGTCGACAAGTCGTTGGTAGTTGCGGACGACAGCCGAGGGCGAACGCGGTATCGACTGTTGGAGACGGTGCGCCAGTACGCATTGGAAAAGCTGGGGGAGTCGGGGGAGGGAGACGTCGTCCGGTCGCGCCATCGCGATCACTACACGTCAATGGCGATCGCGGTCGACGCGCCCGCGGGCACAGACTACGAGCAGCAACTCGAGCGGGCCGAAATCGATTTCGACAATCTGCGCGCGGCATTTGACTGGAGTTGTGAAAACTCTGACACCGCACTGGCTTTGACATTGGCGTCGTCCCTGCAGCCGCTGTGGATCGGACGTGGCCGGATCCGGGAAGGACTCGCGTGGTTTGACACCGTGGTCACGCAGGACGTCGTGCGCGATGCCGAAGTGGCACCCGCGATCCGCGCTCGCGGACTGGCCGACAAGGCTGCACTCGATTCATTGTTTGGCGGCGTCGACTGCCTAAACCAGGCTCAGCAAGCCCTGGCCCTCGCGCGTGAGTTGGATAACGCCGCGGTGTTGACTCGGGTGCTGACTGCCTGCGGTATTACCGCCGCCTACAACGCCGAGCTGGCGGTGAAGTATTTCGCGGAAGCCACTGAACTGGCCCGTCGGCTAGATGACAAGTGGAGTCTCAGCCATCTCCTGGCCTGGCAGACCAATGCGGCGCTTACCGCCGGCGACCCAGTGGCCGCACAAGCCCCCGCCGAAGAAGGCCGCGACCTCGCCGACGCGATCGGTGACCGAGCCCACTCGCGTCATTCCCGCATGTGGCTCGGGATGGTACAGATCTACCGGGGCGATGTGGCTGGAGCGGTAACGCAACTGCATGGGGTGGTAACCGAGGCACGGGCGGCCGGCGACGGCCTCGCGGAGGCGATCGCCCTCGCCCATTGCGGCGCGGCGTTGGCGTGGCAGGGCGACATCGATGCTGGCCGGGCCGCGGCGGAGGCGAGTATCGAATTGTTGTCCGAATTCGGTGGTGTCTTCGCCGGGATTGGCTTCTCGGAGCTGGCGCTAACGTCCCTCGCCGCGGGCGACGCGCAGCTGGCAGTTGACGCGACCACCAAGTCCTGGGATCACGCGAGTTCGGTGCCGGGCATGGCCCAGCACATTCGCCCATTCCGAGCTATGGCCCTGTGGGCGAACGGGGAGCTAATCGAGGCGCGGCGCTGGGCCGATGATGCGGTCGAATTCAGCTTGGGTTGGGCGCTGCGGACGACTTCGCTGACGGTGCGCGCTTGCGTCGCGCTCGCACAGGGTGAGCAAGAGCAGGCACACCGCGACGCTCAACAGGCGTTGGCATGCATGCCAGACAATTTCTTTTCCGTGACCGCTACCAACACCTTGGAGTGCATCGCCACCTTGGCGGCCGACGCTGGCAACTACCTAGAAGCGGCGCGGCTGTTTGGCGCGGTGGCCGCCATTCGGCACCGGCTGGGCGTAGTGCGGTTCAAAGTCTTGGATGCCAGCCGCGAAGCCGCCATCGCCACCGTACGAAATGCCATGGGCGAGGCAAACTTTGAAGCCGCCTGGGCCGAAGGGGCCGCGTTGTCCACCGCCGAGGCGGTCGCCTATGCCCGGCGCGGCCGGGGTCAACGCAAGCGGCCCGCCACCGGTTGGGAATCACTCACGCCCACCGAGCGGGACGTGGTGCGCCTGGTCGGGGAAGGACTGGGCAACAACGACATTGCCGGCCGGCTTTTCGTCTCACCGCGCACCGTGCAATCCCACCTCCGACATGCCTACGCCAAACTGGCGCTCACGTCCCGGGTACAACTCGCTCAGGAAGCGGTCCGTCATGCGCGCTGAAAAATCGCCGCGACTACTTCGTCCGCGGTGACGATGGCACTGGCGTAGTTCGGGATGTTCACTTCCAAGGCCGCTTGCATTTCCAC
>JAVROZ010000853.1:0-3422 GCA_032162485.1 Mycobacterium sp. | reverse complement strand
CACATATGCGCTGTTCAGACGCCCGTTACTGACCTGCAAGCCGGGAAGAATGGCAACTGCTCATAGGTGTAGGTGAGTAGTCACTCCAGACCTGTTTCCGGAGCCCGTCGCGTGCTTGGACCCACTGATCCTGCGCATCAAGAATCCTCCAAGGCGTTTGTTGAACGCTCTACTGCATGAACCCAATCGACCTCCTCATCGTGGGCCTTGGCTGTGGAGTCTTCGCCTGGGCGTTGTCGAGGTACGCGCCGAAGGCGCTGCCGGGAGCAGGATTGGCGGCGCAAGGCGTGCTCGGCGTGTACACCGGACTGATGGTGCGCGACATCTCGTTCGCCGCACTGGGCTCGCACTGGCCGGTCGTCGTCGCAATCGCCATCAGCACCCTGATCGTCAGCGTCGCTGGCGGTGCACTGCTAGGTCTGCGCCGTGACGTCAGCCCGTTGACAGGCGGGCTCGCGCTGGTGGCCGGCGGCTCGTCCGGCCTGGTCGCCATCGCCCGCGAACTCGGTGGAGACGACCGTGTCGTCGCGGCCGTTCAGTACCTGCGCGTTGCGCTGATCACGGCTGCCATGCCGGTGGTTGTGACGGTGTTCTTCCACAGCACCGCAGGTCATGGCTCGCAGGTGACCGACACATCCTCGCTCCCTTTGTATTTCGCACTGCCGCTGATCGCGGCCATCGTGGTGGCCGGCGCGGCGGGCGGGCGCTTCGTACGACTGCCAGGAGCCGGCTTGATCGGTCCGATGGCCATCACGATCGTGCTGGACCTCTCCGGTCTCGCAACGGGTCTTACGGTTCCGATGGTCCTGGTCCAGGTCGGAATCATGCTGATCGTCTGGCAGACGCTGCTGGAGTTCGACCGCGAGTCGCTTCGGGCGATCCGACGGATCCTGCCCGGCGCGTTCGCGTTGATCATGGTGCTGAACCTCGCATCGGCCGGCCTCGGCGTGGTGCTGGCAGATGAGGCCGGACTGAGCATGCTCGACGGATACCTCGCGACCAGCCCCGGCGGCATCTACGCGGTGCTGGGCACCGCCGCGGAGTCGGGCTCCAACGTGACGTTTGTAATGGCGTCCCAGGTCATTCGGGTTGTCCTGATGCTGTTCGCCGCGCCCTTCGTCGCACGGTTGTTCATGCGATTCACGCCTCAGAGCCTGCCGACGAACTCAGTGGCCCGCGAACTGGTCCCCGTTGCCGCATGAACGTCGACCACCCATGCCCTGCTCTATCTCAAGCCCTACTCCAGCCAGACCGAAGGATCAGTGCGACAACATGCAACGGATCAACCAAGTGAGCGGCCAGATGAACCGACGAAATACTCAGTCGCGCAAGCATTCGGGTGTCAGGACACCAGGCGTGCCCCGGGTCCGCAGGCTGGTCGCGGCCGCCCTGCTCGCGGCGGCGTTGGTGATTGTCCCGGCGGCGACGCCCTTTTCGGCAACTACGCTGATTCCCGCGGCATCGGCGGCATGCCCTGGTGCCGAGGTGGTTTTCGCTCGCGGTCGGGAGGAACCACCCGGCCCCGGTGCGGTCGGCGACGCGTTCATCAACTCGCTGCGCGGCAAGACCCGCGTGTCGATCGGCGTGTACGGCGTCAACTATCCCGCAAACATCAGCGTCGACAGCGGCGCCAACGATCTGAGCGGACACGTTCAAACTATGGCCAAGAACTGCCCCAACACCCGCGAGGTGCTCGGCGGCTATTCTCTGGGTGCCGAGGTGGTTGACGTCGCGCTCAGGCGGATACCGCCGGGTGTGGATCAGCACGTCGCGGCGGTCGCGTTGTTCGGCAATGGCACCCGGGGAATCCCCCCCGCCTACAGCAATAAGACGATCGACCAGTGCGCGCAGGGCGACCCCATCTGTGGACGAGGCCTGAATTGGCCGTCGCATCTGCAGCCCTCGTACATCGACTCGGGATTGGTGGATCAGGCCGCCGGCTTCGTCGCAGGCAAGCTCTAGCGCGAACGCCGGTTGCTGGGTCGCAATCGCTTGACCAGTCGAACCAAACCCGTGGCCGGCGGCGTGGTCCCGATCCCCGGAGCGAGGAACAACCACGCCCACAGCCACCCCGGCGCGACGCCCGACCCGTCGAGGGTTGCCAGCACGGTGAAAACGGCCTGCGCGATCCAGAACGGTCCGAGGAAGATCACCGCGGTGAACCCGACCGCGACTCCGCCCTCCCAGCGCATCGTCGCGTCGCTCGAGTCGCGGACCCCCGTTGCGAGCGCTGCGACCACGATGGCGATCCCGAGCCCCAGAGCCAGCGCGATCACGTCCTTAATCGGCACCGCTTGATTATCGAGCAGGCACGCATCGGCGAGGATGGGCGGATGGACGAACTGGCGCAATATCAGGAGGGGTACGCCAGGGTGATCGTGTCGCGCGACGGCGAAGACCTGGTGTTTTGGTCGGACTTCGACGACAACGGTAGATCGATCGTGTCGGAGTCACGCATCGCCGTGGCCGACTACGTCGCGAAGGGCGAGGGGCCGTGGCCGTGGTACGACCTGCGCGACCGGCAAGCGGGTGCCCTGCAGGTTCTAAGTGCGTTGGGTGTACCGCCGCAGTCATGGACCGAACCATTGGCCCCCAAGGTTTTCCAGTTGTTCCAGCGGGCAAGCAATGGATGGGCTTCGGTTGCTGATCTTCTCGCAACGGGCATCGAGGCCGATACGCTCGACGCATGCGGTGCCACACCACTCTGGTACGCCGTTCGCTCACTTCAACCGGAGGCCGCGCTGGTGCTGATCAAAGCCGGGGCCGATGCTGGCCGCCGAATCGAATTATCAGCGCAGGGTGAGCGTTTCACTACGATCCTGCACGAGATCGTTTCACTCGGTCGATCGACAGCGCTCGAACGAGCCCTGGCCCAAGGTGTGAATCCATCGCTGCCAGATTCCGATGGTGCCACGCCGATGCATCGCTTGGACGAACGATCCGACCACCTCAACCCCGCCATGGTGCGTTCACTCGTCATCGCGGGAGCGGATGTGAATGCGCCGACGACGAGCGGGCAGCGGCCGATCGAGGCGGCGGCTGAACGGCTTCTGCCTGCGACGGTAGCGAGGTTGCTGGAGCTTGGCGCACATCCGGCCAAGGCGCTCACCGCGACCCTGGTCTGGTGGGCCGTGAACATGCGCTGGGCTGGGTACCGGCGCGGCGAGGTTGTGGACGTCATAAAGATCCTGCGTGCCGGCGGGGCGGTGGTCACCGAGCGCGACCGTGAGTTAGCGGCAGACGCCGGTGCGCCCGAGGTGATCTCCGCGCTAGAGAGTTAATGCCCGGTCCCTCCCTTGTGCGGGGGCCGACGCAGGTTAGCTCGCGCCCGCCGCGATCACCTGGTCCACCTCAAGTGCCCGGTCGGCCATCTCGGCGTGTGCCTTGTCCAGCGCGTCAGCCTGATCCTCATCGGCCTTCAT
>JAVROZ010000852.1:0-4588 GCA_032162485.1 Mycobacterium sp. | reverse complement strand
CCGCTGGCGCGGGCGGTGCGCGCCGACAAACTCACGCTGGCGGCACTCGAAGCCACGGTGACCGCAGGCAGCTCGCCGGTGGCTGAGGCACTGCACGCCGACAGCGGACGGTTGCGCGCCCGCGCCGAGAAGCTGGCCGCCGCAGTGGGTGCGAGCGTCGTAGCGCACGACGGTCGGGTCGGCGGCGGGGGAGCCCCGGGAGTGCCGCTGCCGGGCTGGGCGGTCTGCTTACCGGAGTCGACGGCGGCCCCCCTGCGCACCGGGAAGCCCGCGGTGTTGCCCCGGGTGCACGACGGCGCCTGCCTGCTGGACCTGCGCTGCATCCCTGAAGCCGATGACGACCGCCTGCTCGCCGCCGTACGCGAGGCGTTAGGCGCGACGACCTAGACCGTGAACGTCTCGAATGTCTCCTATGTCTCTGTCGTAGCCACCGCCGGCCATGTGGACCACGGCAAAAGCACCCTCATTCACGCACTCACCGGTATGGAGCCGGACCGCTGGGAAGAGGAGCGTCGCCGCGGCCTGACCATCGATCTCGGCTTCGCCTGGACCACCCTGCCGTCGGGCCGCAAGGTTGCGTTCGTCGACGTGCCCGGCCACCACCGCTTCCTCGGCAACACGTTGGCCGGGCTCGGACCGGCGCCAGTGGTCTGTTTCGTCGTCGCTGCCGACGAGGGCTGGCAGGCCCAGTCCAGCGACCACCGCGACGCCGTTGCGGCGCTGGACATCCGGCACGGCCTCATCGTGATCACCCGCGCTGACCGGGCGCCGGAGCGTGGCGCCGAAGTGCTGTCGCAGGCTCGCGCCGAGCTGGCCGACACGGGTTTGCACGACGCGCCGGGCGTCATCGTTTCGGCGGTTGGCGGCACCGGTCTGACCGACTTGCGCACCACCCTGGACGCCGTCCTCGCGCGGGTTCCGCCGCCGGACACCAACGCCCGGTTGCGGCTGTGGGTCGATCGCTCGTTCAGCATCACCGGCGCCGGCACGGTGGTGACCGGCACTCTGTCGGCCGGGACGCTGGTCGGTGGCGACCGTCTCGACCTGCTCGGTGCCACTCACACCAAATCGGTGGGAATCCGCGGCCTGCAGAGCTGCGGGCAGCCGTATCCCAGACTGCTTCCTGTCGCCCGGGTGGCGGTCAACCTGCGTGGCGTCTCCCGCGAAGCCGTCCGGCGCGGCGATGTGCTGGTCACTCCCGACGCGTGGCCGAGCACCCGACTGCTCGACGTGCGGCGAACCACCGGCAACCCACTTTCCGAGTTGCCCGCGCAGCTGGTCGTCTATGTCGGCACGGCGGCTGTGCCCGCGCGGCTGCGGCCCTTCGACGACGATCACGGCCGGCTGACCCTCAAGCGGCGCCTGCCGTTGGTCCTCGGCGACCGGTTGGTCTTGCGTGACCCGGGCGGCGCACGGGTGTTGGGCGGAGCTCAGGTGCTCGATGCCGAACCTCCCGCGTTGCGGCGACGCGGAGACAGCGCGCGCCGGGCGGCGGTACTGGTCGACATGAGTGCCGAAGGTGACGCTGAGGCGGAGGTGGCCCGAAGGGGTGCGGTGCGGGAGAGCCACCTGCGACGGCTGGGTCTGCTGCCGGACACTGTGCCCGCGCAGGTCCGGAGGTTCGACGGCTGGTGGGTGCACGGGCCGACGCACGAGGCTTGGCAACAGCGGCTGGTGGCCGCGGTCAACGAGCTGCACGCCCAAGATCCTTTGGCGGACGGCCTTTCTCGGGGCGCCGCGCACGATCTGCTGGGCTTGCCGGACGAGGCACTGGTCGATGTGGTGGCGCGCGACGCGGGGCTGGAGCAACGCGGTGGCCAGATCCGGTTGCCCGGCGCCCACAGCGATCTCGGTCCTGCCGAAACGTCGGTGATCGAGGTGGAGAACCGGTTGCGTGCCAACCCTTTCCGGGCCCCGGAGGCCTACGAGCTACAGGCGCTGCAACTCGGTATCCGAGAACTTGCCGCCGCCGAACGCGCCGGCCGGGTGATGCGTCTGCGCGACGGTGTCGTCTTGCTGCCCAATGCGCCCGCGCTGGCGATGCGAACGCTGACTCAGCTGGCGCAGCCGTTCACTACAAGCCAAGCGCGGCAGGCACTGAACACGAGCCGCCGCGTCGTGATACCGCTGCTGGAACACCTCGACAGCCGCGGCTGGACCCGCCGATTGGATGCCGGCCACCGCGAGGTCGTGCGCTGAGGCAGCTAAATCCCTGCGGCGTCGGCGATTTCCCGCGCCCTTTCCACCCGCGCGTCGATCCATGAAGTGTCGGGGGTTCCGGCCGCCGCCTTGTTCTGCGGTTCCTCCATTGCCCGGCGCATCACGCCTTCGGCGATGATCGCCAGTTTCCACAGCCCGAGAACGTGCCAGTACTGCAGGGCGGTCGAGTCGCGCCCCGTCTCGTCCAGGTACAGCCGGGTCATTTCCGCGCGGTCGGGAAATCCGTCCAGCGTCGACGGCGCGAAATCACCGGCGCGCGCCTCGCCCGGTTCGGCCCAATAGGTGAGCAGCGAGCCCATGTCTGCGAGCGGATCGCCCAGCGTGGACAGCTCCCAGTCCAGCGTTGCCACAATCTCGCCGTTCTCGGGCGAGATGATGAGGTTGCGCAGATGGAAATCCCCGTGCACCAAACTGATTTCGCGCTGCTCGGGAGCGGCGGCCACCAGCCGACGGGTGAGGTCGTCGAGCGTGGGCAGGTCCCGCGTCTTGGACAATTCCCATTGTCCCGCCCAACGTTTGAGCTGGCGCTGGGCGTACGGCTTGTGGCTGGCCAGGTCGGTGAGGCCCACTTCAGCGAGGTCGACAGCGTGGATTTTGGCCAACGTGCGCGGCAGCGACAGGGCGATCTGACGACGTAGCTGCGGTGGCAGCGCCTCGGCGACCTTCATCGTGTCGACGACCAGCCCGTCGACGAATTCCATAAGCACCAACGGCACCTGGGAAAACTCCGGATCCGTTGTGGTGCCGAGGATTCGAGGGGCAGGCACATCAGTATCGGTCAGCGCGGCCAGAATCCGGGCTTCGCGGATAACGTCGTGCGCCGACGCCAGCAGCTGCCCCAACGGCGGCCGGCGCAGGACCCAGGCCCGTCCCGCCGCGTCGGCGACGCGGTAGGTCAGGTTCGATTGTCCGAGTCCGATGCGCTGGAACTGCAGGGGCGCTTGGAACGCTATGTCCAGCTCAGTGAGCCACCGCGACACCGCGTCCGATTCGACACCGACAACCTGCTGTGTCACTTCGAGGCGCTCTCCCGGTACTTGCGTAGCTCCTGGCTCGCGATGGCCCGCTTGTGCACCTCGTCCGGGCCGTCGGCCAGGCGCAGGGTTCGCAGGTGCGCCCAGGCCATGGCCAAGGGGAAGTCGTCGGTGACCCCGCCGCCGCCATGCACCTGAATGGCCCGGTCGATTATCTTCAGCGCGATGTTCGGCGCCGCGACCTTGATTGCGGCGATCTCGGTGCGCGCCTCCTTATTGCCCACCGTGTCCATCAGATAGGCGGCCTTGAGGGTGAGCAGGCGGATCATTTCGATGTCGATGCGCGCCTCAGCGATCCAGTCGCGGATATTTGCGTTGTCGCTGATCGGCTTTCCGAAGGTGACGCGCGACTGCGCGCGTTTGCACATCAGCTCTAACGCGCGCTCGGACATACCGATTGCGCGCATGCAGTGATGTATGCGCCCGGGACCCAGCCGGGCTTGGCTGATCGCGAAGCCCTCGCCCTCGCCCTTGAGCACGTCCTTCGTCGGCACCCGGACATCCTTGAAGTCGATCTCGGCGTGCCCCTCGCGGTCCTGGTAGCCGAAGACCGGCAGGTTGCGCCTGACCGTGACGCCGGGTGCATCGATGGGCACCACCATCATCGACTGCTGTCGATGCACCGCCGCATTCGGATCGGTCTTGCCCATCACGATCAGGACCTTGCAGTTGCGGTGCATTCCGTTGGACGCAAACCACTTTCGTCCGTTCAGGATGTAGTCGTCGCCGTCGCGCACCATGGCGAGCTCGACGTTCGTGGCGTCCGAGCTCGCGACCCGCGGCTCGGTCATCGCGAAGGCCGAGCGGATCTTGCCGTCCAGCAGCGGCTTGAGATAGCGCTCTTTGTGCTCGTCGGTGCCGAAGAGGGTGAACACCTCCATGTTCCCGGTGTCCGGGGCGCTGCAGTTACACGCCTCGGGAGCAAGGTGGCTGTGGCCCATGATTTCGGCCAGCGGTGCGTATTCGAGGTTGGTCAGTCCCGGTCCCCACTCAGGGTGAGGGTGAAACAGGTTCCACAGCCCACGCTTTCGCGCCTCCGCCTTGAGGTCCTCCAGGATCGGGGGATGGAAATGCGGGTCACCGGCATCGCGCATCTGCTCGTCGTAGACGGCCTCGGCCGGGTATACATCGGAATCCATGAACTCGAGCAGATCCGACCGGTACTTCTTCGCGCGATCAGATTCATCGAACAGGGACATGAGCACCTCTGATCTCTCGAGAACCGGTGTCGCCGGTGAAACCGGTGTGGTCCCTTCCTACACCGACTCGATGATCGCGTTGCGAGGTGGGCGGACGATTATCCAAAACGCTTGCCGGGTTGCATGATCAGGACT
>JAVROZ010000851.1:0-2724 GCA_032162485.1 Mycobacterium sp. | reverse complement strand
CGCCGAGCAAGGAGCAGGCAGATGAGACGAGTTTGGTTGCGCGGCGGCGTATTACTCGCCAGCAGCACGCTGCTGGCCGGATGTTCTTTCGGCGGGCTGAATTCCCTGTCCATGCCCGGCACGGCCGGACACGGCGGCGGTGCGTACTCGGTCACCGTCGAATTGGCCGACGTGTCGACCCTGCCCCAGAACTCGCCGGTCATGGTCGACGACGTGACCGTCGGCAGCGTCGCCGGTATAGCGGCCGAGCAGCGGGCCGATGGATCGTTCTATGCGGCAGTCAAACTGGCGCTGGATAAGAACGTGGTGCTGCCCGCCAATGCGATAGCGAGAGTTGCTCAGACCTCGCTGCTGGGTTCGCTGCACATCGATTTGGCTCGACCAACCGACAAACCCGGCAAGGGCAAGCTTGTCGACGGGTCCAGAATTGCGGAGGTCAACACCGACCGCTTCCCGACCACCGAAGAGGTGTTCTCCGCGCTCGGTGTGGTGGTGAACAAAGGGAATGTCGGTGCGCTGGAAGAGATCACCGACGAGGTGTACCGGGCGGTGGCCGGCCGGCAAGGCCAGTTCGTCGACCTGATGCCCCGTCTCGCGGAGTTGACCTCAGGTCTTCACAAGCAGGTCGACGACATCATCAGTGCGGCCGAGGGGTTGGACCGATTTTCGGCCATCCTCGCCCGCGATAAGGACAACCTGGGCCGGGCACTGGATACCTTGCCGGACGCGCTCCGCGTGCTGAACAAGAACCGCGGCCATATCGTTGACGCATTCGCCTCGCTCAAGAGACTGGCAATGGTCACGTCGAACGTGCTGTCAAAAACCAAGGCGGACTTCGCCGCAGACCTCAAGGACTTGTACCCGGTAATCAAGGCCCTCAATGATTCCAAGAAGAACTTCGTCACCTCTTTGCAGATCCTGCTGACGTTCCCGTTCCCGAACTTCGGCATCAAGCAAGCGGTCCGCGGTGACTATTTGAACGTGTATACCACCTTCGACCTCACGCTGCGTCGGATCGGTGAGACCTTCTTCACCACGTCCTATGCACTCGACCCGAACATGATGCATATGGGCGAGGTGCTCAACCCGCCCGACTTCTTGCTCGGCTCGATGGCAAACCTTTCTGGACAGGCAGCCGACCCGTTCAAGATCCCGCCCGGCACGGCGAAACAGTAGGGGTGGGGAGATGATCGACAGACTCACCAAGATCCAGCTGGCGATCTTCGGGGTGATCACGGTGATCACGCTGGTCGTGATGGGAATCTTCTACCTGCGCTTGCCCGCCACCTTCGGCCTCGGAACCTACGCTGTGAGCGCCGATTTCGAGGCCGGCGGCGGCCTCTACAAGAATGCCAACGTCACCTACCGTGGAGTGGCGGTAGGACGGGTGGAGTCGGTGGGGCTGAGCCCCAGCGGCGTCACCGCGGAAATGCGGCTCAACAGTGGGACCCCGATTCCGCCCAACGTCAGCGCCACCGTGAAGAGTGTGTCGGCGATCGGCGAGCAGTACATCGACCTGGTGCCGCCGGAGAATCCGGCACCGGGCAAACTGCACAACGGAGCGAAAATCGACCGGGCCAACACCCACATCGGCCAGGACGTTGCCGACCTGCTGAAGAAGGCCGAGACGCTGGTCAACAGCCTCGGCAACACCAAGCTGCGCGAACTGTTGCACGAGGCATTCACCGCGACCAACGGCACCGGTCCGGAACTGGCCAGGCTCATCGAGTCGGCGCGGCTGCTGATTGACGAGGCCAACATCAACTACCCGCAGGTCTCTGCGCTGATCGATCAAGCGGGGCCGTTCCTGCAGGCCCAGATCCGGGCGGGCGGCGACATCAAGTCACTGTCTGACGGACTGGCGCGGTTCACCTCCGAGCTGCGTCAAGCCGATCCGCAGCTGCGCGACACCCTGGCCACCGCTCCAGGTGCCATCGACGAGGCCAACACCGCGTTCTCCGGCATCCGTCCCTCTTTCCCGATGCTGGCCGCCAGCCTGTCCAACCTGGGCCGGGTCGGCGTCATCTATCACAAGACGATCGAACAGCTGCTGGTGACCTTTCCCGCGCTGTTCGCCGCAATCACCACCGCCGCCGGCGGCCAACCTCAGGACGAAGGCGCGAAACTGGACTTCAAGCTCGACCTGAACGACCCGCCGCCGTGCAACACCGGCTTCCTGCCCCCGCCGCTGATGCGCACGCCAGCCGACGAGACAGTGCGTGAACTCCCGCGCGACACCTACTGCAAGACCGCGCAGAACGACCCCAGCGCGGTTCGCGGCGCGCGCAACTACCCGTGCCAGGAATTCCCCGGCAAACGGGCGCCGACGGTTCAGCTGTGTCGCGACCCCAGGGGGTACGTCCCGATCGGCAACAACCCGTGGCGCGGTCCGCCGATCCCGTACGGCACGCCGATGACAAACGGGCTGAACGCGTTGCCGCCCAACCACTTCCCATACATACCGCCGGGCGCGGATCCGGACCCTGGCATCCCGATCGTGGGGCCGCCCCCGCCCGGCGTCATACCCGGCCCAGGACCGGCGCCAAATCAGCCGGCATATGATCCGCCGCCGCCCAACAACATGCCGCCGCCCCCGGGCAACCCGGCGTGGATGCCGCCGAACTATCCGCCGGTGCCGCCTCAGGTTCCGTTCCCGAAGTACCTCGAGCCGCCGCCACCGCCGGTGGGCACCGGTCCGGAACCACAGGCCAGCGGCACGGCGTA
>JAVROZ010000850.1:0-4338 GCA_032162485.1 Mycobacterium sp. | reverse complement strand
TAGCCGGGTCCGCGACCGGTCAGGTCAACCACTTCGGGTCGCCGCAGGGTCCAGTCGTCGTAGCACAGTCCCGCTTCGCCGTGCAGCTCGATCTCGAACCCCGAGATCGCTTGAGCCAGTTGGGCGACGATCACTTTCATGCCGGCGCCTTCGGGGCCGGGCTGACCCGCGACAGCTTGCTGGCGCAGCCGTTCACCACTTAGCCGGAACACTTCTGTGTCGACCCACAACCGCATAAGTTCGTCATGCATCGCCGAGTTACGCAACGCAGGCTCGTCACGCCAGGCCCGGGTGACCTTGCCGATGTGGCCGCCTTCCCGTGGAACACCAGAGCGAGTGCCGATTGCGACTCGCTCGTTGTTCAGCGTGGTATTGGCCACCTGCCAGCCACCGCCCTCGGGACCCAGCCGGTTGGCGTCGGGCACCCGGACGTCGGTGAGAAACACCTCGTTGAATTCGGCCTCACCGGTGATCTGACGAAGCGGCCGGATCTCCACCCCCGGTTGCGTCACGTCGCACAGGAAGTAAGTCAGGCCGACGTGTTTGGGGACCGTCGGGTCGGTACGCGCGACCAGGATGGCCATCTGTGCGTGCTGCGCCTGCGACGTCCACACCTTCTGCCCGTTGACAATCCAGTCGTCGCCGTCGCGCACCGCGCGGGTGGCCGCCGCGGCCAGGTCAGATCCGGCACCTGGCTCGCTGAACAGTTGGCAGTAGATCTGTTCACCAGTAAACAACGGGCGCAGAAACTTTCGCTTCTGGTCGTCGGTGCCGAAGGCTGTGATCGTGGGGGCTGCCATGCCCATGCCGATGTAGTTCTTCGTGGTTCCGCCCACCGGCGCGCCCGCAGCGGCCAGTGCCAAATCGACCTGTTCCTGGGCGGTACGCGGCAGGCCGAGCCCGCCGAAACCGGATGGTAGGTAGACCCAGGCCAGCCCGGCGTCGTACTGCGCGCCCAAAAAGTCTCGCGGGTCGGTAGTGGCTGGGTCATGCTCGTCGAGAAGTGCTTGCACCCGGGCTTTCAGGTCAGCATCGGTGCTCATCTGGCTTGAAATCCCTGGGCGCCGCCAAGTAGCAGCCCGCCGTCGATGACCAATGTCTCGCCGGTGATCCAGCTGGCCGCATCTGAAACCAGGAAGGCGACCGCGCCGGCCACATCGTCCGGCTCACCGATCCTGCCGAGCGCAATCGATTTCGCCAGCGGATCCTCGTGCTCCTTCCACAGCGCCTCGGCGAGCCGGGTGCGCACCACGCCGGGACAGATAGCGTTGACCCGGATAGCCGGTGAAAGTTCCAGCGCCAGTTGCTTCGTCACGTGGATCAACGCTGCTTTGGTGGCGTTGTAGAGGCCCATAGCGGGCGACTGATGCATACCGCCGATGGATGCGGTGTTCACGATGGTGCCGCCGTGGTCGGCCATCCCTGAATTGACGACGAGTGATGTCCACAGCAACGGAGCCCAAAGGTTGACGTCAAAGATCTTACTGAAGCGGGCGTGGTCCTGCTGGATCAGCGGACCGTAGGCCGGGTTCGTCCCCGCATTGTTGATCAGGATGTCGACCCGTCCGAAACGCTCGAGCGTGAGGTCGACGCAGCGCCGTGCGGCGTCCTCGTCGGTTGCGTGCGCGCCGACACCCACAGCGCGGTCTCCCACCGCCGCCGCCGCCGCGTCCGCCGACTCCTGCTTACGGGCTGTCAGCACCACATTGGCACCCGCTTGCGCCAATCGTTGCCCGATCGCCAACCCGATTCCCCTTGAGGCACCGGTGACTATCGCGGTTCGGCCGGTCAGATCAAGTGTGGTCATTTGCTATGCCTTCTGTTGTGTGGCTCGACTTCTCGAGCCGAGAAATCGATCAAAAAAAATAATTAGCTAGGTTTTGCACCCCTGTTTGGGTGGTATGCGACCGGCATGTTAGCGAAAATAAACCCCTTCAAAACACTGTTAGTAGCCGGGGCCGTCGCTACGGCGATGGCCGCGGCTCCAATGGCCTCGGCCGACGTCGTCACGGCCGGCTCAGGCACGAGCACCGGAATTACGCATTTCATCCCGCAAGACCCAGGCGGCGGGGGCTGTGACGCCAACGGCAACTGCGGTTCTGGCGGCGTCGACAACGGTCCCGCCGGCGGTCCCGGCGGCCAGGGCTGCATCCCCGGCGTCGGCTGTGGCGACGGCGGCCAGTTCTGGGGTCCCAACGGTTTGCCCGGTGGCCAAGGTTGTCTGCCTGGCGTCGGCTGCGGTTCGGGCCACGGCTAATCCTTCGACCGACAGGGTTCCCGGAGCCTGGTGATCCAGGCCCGGGACTCGGCCGGGTCGACGACGTCGTCCAACTCGAACGTGGTCGCCGCACGTAGCGCTTTGCCGTGCTGATAAGCGGCGGCAACCAACTTGTCGAATAACGCTTGGCGTTCAGCTTCCTCGGAGGCTGCGGCAAGCTCCTTGCTGAACCCCAGGCGCACAGCACCTTCCAGTCCCATCCCACCGATTTCTCCAGTGGGCCACGCGACGGTGAACTGCGGCGCGTGGAACGAGCCACCGGCCATCGCCATTGCCCCCAGGCCATAGCCCTTGCGCAGAATGATCATGCCGATCGGCACTGTCAATTGCGCCCCCACGATGAACATCCGGCCGAATCTCCGGACTGCGGCGTCCTTTTCCGCCTCCGGTCCGACCATGAAACCCGGTGTGTCGCACAATGAGACGATCGGCAACCGGAAAGCCTCGCACAGGCTGAGGAAATCACCGGCCTTGTCGGCCGCCTCCGCATCGATGGCGCCGCCGAGATGATGGCTGCTGTTGGCGATCAAGCCGTATGCCACGCCCTCGACCCGCACCAGCGCGGTCACGATGCCCACTCCATAATCGGCTCGCAGCTCGAGCACGGAGTCGACATCGACGATCGACTCTATCGCACGGTGCACGTCATAGGCGCGTAACCGGTTCTGTGGCACCACATGTCGGGCCAGACGCGGGTCGGGCGCGTGCCAATTGTCAACGACACCTTGAAAGTACGATAGGTACTGTTTGGCCAGCGACACGGCGTGCGTCTCGTCCCGCGCCGGCAGGCTCACCACACCGTTGCGTCGCTGCACATCGATCGGCCCGATCGCCTCCGGCGGATACACGCCGAGACCACCGCCCTCGATCATCGCCGGGCCGCCCATGCCGATGTTGGCATCGGGTGTCGCGATGATCACGTCGCACACCCCGGCCAGCGCCGCATTTCCGGCGAAGCAACGACCGGAGACGATCGACACCAACGGCACCCGACCTGACAGGCCGGCCAACACACGGAAGGTCGGGACATCGAGTCCCGCCATGCCGCCGACGTCGGTGTCCCCGGGTCGGCCACCACCGCCCTCGGCGAACAGCACCACCGGCAACCGCTTCCGGACGGACAGATCGAAGACGCGGTCGGTTTTGGCGTGATTGCGCATGCCCTGCGTGCCGGCCAGCACGGTGTAGTCGTAGGACACCACCACGATTTCGGCGGCGTCGCGCCCGAATCGATCCACACCGACGGTTGCGAGGCCGGCCACCAACCCGTCGGCGGGGGTGTTGGCAATCAGGTCCTCCTCGGAGCGCCTGCTGCGTTGCGCGGCGATCGCCAGGGCGCCGTATTCGACGAAACTGCCCGGATCGACCAGATCGGCGATATTCTCCCGCGCGGTGCGACGACCTTGCTTGTGCCGCTTCGTCACAGCGGGTTCCCGACCCTCGTCGAGCGTCATCATATGGCGCTCCCGGACCTCATCCAGGTCGGCACGAGTTCGGTCAAGATCGAGCACAGCAGAACTTGATTCGCCGTCAGCACCCGAACCGGTACGCGTGAAGACCACCAACGGGTCCCCGGTTCCGACAACCTCGCCGGGTGTCACCAGACTTCGGACGGTCCGCAGCGCATCGGGTGCGACAAGGACGTGTTGCATCTTCATCGCCTCAAGTACCACGACTTGACCGCCGGCACCGATCTCGATACCACCGGGTGCAGCCTCGACCACCGTCCCGGCTAGCTGGGCGCGCAGCACTTCCTCGCCGGGATACAGCTCGACCGCAACTCGGGTTTGGTGCCGGTGCTGGTGCGACGTCGTCGCGGCCACCAGCTCGGGCAGCTTGTCGTCGAGGAAGCTCGTCGACAGCACACCTGACTCAACTTGGCTGTCGGACAGCAACTCTCGCAGCAATTCGATATTTGTGGCGATGCCTTCGATGGTGAACTCGGACAGCGCGATGCGTGCCTTGCGGGCCGCGGCCGCAAACGAGCTGCCTCGTACGTGGGTGACGACCTTCGCCAGCAACGAATCGTATCTGGGGCTAGGGGTCAGGCCCGGTCGGCC
>JAVROZ010000849.1:0-2574 GCA_032162485.1 Mycobacterium sp. | reverse complement strand
CCGATGCGCTCGGCGTAGCCGGGCGCGAATCGGGTACTCATGCCTCGTCGGATTGCGTCAAGAAGGAGGCGGCGATGGCAGAACAAGCACAGGTCACTGAGGAGCAAGCCAGAGCCGTCGCCGAGGAGTCTCGCGAAAGTGGTTGGGATAAGCCATCTTTTGCCAAGGAGCTGTTTCTCGGACGCTTCCCGTTGGAGCTGATCAATCCCTTCCCTACGCCGACAGAGGCCGACGAGGTGCGCACCGCAGAATTCCTGGGCAAGTTGCGGGAATTCCTCGGCGGCGTCCACGGCAGCGTCATCGAGCGCGAAGCGCGCATTCCCGACGAATACGTCAAGGGCTTAGCCGAACTGGGCTGCTTCGGGATGAAGATTTCGTCGGAGTATGGCGGCTTGGATATGTCGCAGGTCGCCTACAACCGGGCGCTCATGATGGTGACGACCGTTCACCCCAGCCTGGGTGCCCTGCTGTCGGCTCACCAGTCGATCGGAGTTCCCGAACCTCTCAAGCTCGCCGGCTCTGAGGAGCAGAAGCGGAAATACCTGCCGCGGTGTGCCGCCGGCGCCGTGTCGGCGTTCCTGCTGACCGAACCGGATGTGGGTTCCGACCCGGCACGCCTGGGGTCGACGGCTACACCCGTCGATGACGGGAAGGCGTACGAACTCGAGGGCGTGAAACTGTGGACCACCAACGGCGTGGTCGCCGATTTGTTGGTGGTGATGGCGCGGGTTCCCAAGAGTGACGGGCATCGCGGCGGCATCAGTGCCTTTGTCGTCGAGGCCGATTCGCCCGGTATCACCGTCGAGCGGCGTAACCAGTTCATGGGGCTGCGCGGCATCGAGAACGGCGTGACGCGGATGCACCGCGTCCGTGTTCCCGCCGAGAACCTGATCGGCCGCGAGGGCGATGGACTGCGGATCGCTTTGACCACACTCAACGTTGGGCGGTTGGCGTTGCCCGCGATGGTGACGGGATCCGCCAAGTGGTCCTTGAAGATTGCCCGTGAGTGGTCCAGCGAGCGGGTGCAATGGGGCAAGCCGATTGGAAAACACGAAGCGGTCGCCCGCAAAATCGCGTTCATGGCCGCGACCACGTATGCGCTGGACGCGGTTGTCGAGTTGTCGGGTCAGATGGCAGACGAGGGGCGCAACGACATCCGGATCGAGGCGGCGCTGGCCAAGCTGTGGTGCAGCGAGATGGCTTGTGTGATAGCCGATGACCTGATGCAGATCCGCGGCGGGCGGGGTTACGAGACGGCAGAATCGCTTGCCGCGCGCGGCGAGCGTGCCGCGCCGGTGGAGCAGTCGCTGCGTGATTTGCGGATCAACCGCATCTTCGAAGGGGCCAGCGAGATCATGCGGCTGCTCATCGCGCGCGAGGCGGTCGACGCGCACCTCAATGCCGCCGGGGATCTCGCCAAGCCTGACTCCGACTTGCGGCAGAAGGCTGCCGCAGCCGTCGGTGCGAGCGGGTTTTACGCAAAGTGGTTGCCGAAGTTGGTATTCGGTGAGGGGCAACGACCCACGGCATACAGTGAGTTCGGCCCGCTGGCCGCGCACCTGCGATTCGTCGAGCGCTCCAGCCGCAAGCTGGCCCGCAACACGTTTTATGGGATGGCGCGCTGGCAGGCCAAATTGGAGCAGAAGCAGGGATTCCTCGGGCGTATCGTCGACATCGGTGCCGAGCTTTTCGCGATGTCGGCGGCGTGCGTGCGCGCCGAGGCGCAACGGGGCGCGGATCCAGTGGTCGGGCAACAGGCTTACGAGTTGGCTGACTTGTTCTGCCAACAAGCAACTCTGCGCGTTGAGGCGCTTTTCGCTGCGCTGTGGACCAACACCGACAGCGGCGATGTTGAGCTGACCAACGACGTGCTGGACGGTCGTTACACCTGGTTGGAAGACGGGATCCTTGATCAGTCGGAGGGCACCGGACCATGGATCACGCCGTGGGAAGCGACAGAGTCCACCCAGGAAAATCTCGCCCGCCGGTATTTGACGGCCTCGCCTACGGCCGAGGCGAAGCTGTAGTCGTCCCGATGCGCCGCCTGGGGGAGGATTGGTGACATGGCCGCATACGTCGCCGGCAAGGGCGAGTTCAACCGCGATACCAACTACATCGCTACCCGCATCACCGCCGACGGACGCGACGGCTATCCGGTAGAACCGGGCCGGTATCGGCTGATCGTGGCCCGCGCGTGTCCGTGGGCGAACCGGACGATCATCGTGCGCCGCCTGCTGGGTCTGGAACCGGTTCTCTCCATTGGTTTCTGCGGCCCCACTCATGACGAGCGCAGCTGGACGTTTGACCTGGATCCCGGTGGCGTCGACCCGGTGCTCAAGATCCCCCGACTTCAGGACGCCTTCTTCAAACGCGACCCCGACTATTCCAAGGGCATAACCGTCCCGGCCATCGTCGACGTCCCCACCGGCGCGGTGGTCACCAACGATTTCGCACAGATCACCCTGGACTTCTCCACCGAGTGGACCGCCTACCACCGCGAGGGCGCACCGCAGCTGTACCCCGAGGAGTTGCGGGACGAGATCGACGAGGTGAGCCAAAGGGTGTACACCGAGA
>JAVROZ010000848.1:0-5215 GCA_032162485.1 Mycobacterium sp. | reverse complement strand
GCCCGGGTGTTTCAAGGCCTGTCGACCGGCGGCGAGTTCGTGGGGGCGATGACCTACCTGGTTGAGCAGTCACCGGATCGCAAGCGCGGCATGTTGGTCGGGTTCCTGCCGTTGGGCAATCTGATCGGTTTCGTGTTCGCCGGGTTCTTGGTGACTGGGCTGCAGGCCTGGCTGCCGAATCACGACTGGTTGACGTGGGGCTGGCGAATTCCATTGCTACTCGCGGCACCGCTGGGCTTGATCGCGCTGTATATGCGACTGCGACTCGACGAGTCACCGGCTTTCAAGCAGATGAGCGAGAACGCTGAAGCCGCGGAAGAGGTTGGCCGACAACAATTCCGGCGCACGGTCGTGGAGCAGTGGCGGCCGATGCTGATCTGCGCCGCTCTGGTGCTGACCTCGCAAGTCGCCGATTTCATGGTCACCGGTTACCTGCCGACGTATCTGAAAACGGTTGTGCACGTGGCAGAAACCCCCGCGCTAGTGATGATCGTGATCACCTTGGCGGTCCTGATGGCAACCATCGTGTTCGTCGCGAAGTTGTCCGACCGGATCGGCGTCAAACCGATCATGCGGACCGGTTGCGTCCTGCTCATCACGGCTTCGATCCCGGCATTCCTGCTGATCCGCTCCGGCGGTGGCTACGTGGTGATCTTCATGGGCGTGCTGCTGATCGGCCTGATGGAACTGTGCTTTGACAGCACGACGCCTTCGGCGTTGCCGGCACTGTTCCCCACCAAAGTGCGCTACGGGGCGTTGGCCATCTCCTACAACCTGTCGATATCCACCGTCGGCGGCGTCACCCCGTTGATTGCCCAAGCGCTGGTATCGACCACCGGCAACACCATGGTGCCGGCCTACATGCTGATGGTCGCCGGCCTGGTGGGTGTGGTGACGCTGCTGTTCACGCCGGAAGTCGCCGGCAAGCCATTGCCTGGATCTGGTCCGGCGGTCGAAACCGAGGAGGAGGCTCGCGAGCTGGCAGGCGGCTAGTTGGGTTGACGAGCAGACACAGAATCGCACTGCGCGGGGCTCCGGCGTGCGATTCTGCGTCTGCTCGGCGAGGGGTCATCAGCGGCTCAGGTGCGTAGCGATGCGTTCGGCCAGGCGGTGGGGTTGGTGCCTGACATCGGTGACCACAATCGGGACAATCGTCCACCCAAGCTCCTGGATCCCGCCCCAGCGGCGCTTGTCTTTGAGCATCTCGTTACGCCCCGCGTGCCAGTCGATACTCTCGTATTCGGCTGCGAGACATGCTTGAGGCCAAGCGAAGTCGACTCGCCACAGTTCGCCGTCGCGACCGTAGATCGGATATTGGAGTTCCGGAAGCGGCAGCCCGTGGTCGATCATGACAAGCCGTGCCTCGCTTTCCATCGCGGATTCCGAGCGTCCATCGGCGAATGGCAATAGTTCGCGCACGGCGACGATGCCTCGACGCCCTCGCTGTTCGGCAACAGCGACTTCAATCTCGTTGCGGGTGCAGCGCATAGAACGCAACGCAGCGTCAAGAGTTGCTAGAGATCGCGGTCGACTTAGTTGCCTTGCGACCTCGACAGCCGTCCATGCGGGAGCGGTTGCGAGACGTCCGTCGACCCGCTTTAGTCGGGCGCCGCTGCGTTGATGAACCATCAGACCGACCGTGGGACGCATTCGCACGCCGGGATCGAGCACGTGAATAGCGCCGGTGTTTTCGGTGTCGAACCCATACAACGCGGCAGCCGTGCCCAAACATGGGACAGCTTGCTGCCCCATGAAAGCGTCGAGTGCTTCCAAGCGGCCCAACAGATCTGGTGTCTCTGCCGCGTATACCCCGTACCAGACACGGACGAGTCCACCATTCTTGACCTGGACATCAAGCTGCTGACGAGTCATCACCGTAAGCAGTTGCCCAGTAGTGGCGAACCCGCCGGACCTCTCGAGGAGCGCTATGGCATCGGCGTGCACAGCGAAAGCATCTGGCCGCCCTCGCGCGTCAGCTAGTCACCCTGTGAGTAACGCTGCCGAGCAGACGCAGAATCGCACGCGGGTGGCCCGCGCAGTGCGATTCTGCGTCTGCTCGCGGTAAGAGGTGCCCGAGATTACAGCGGGATGTTCTTGTGGCGGCCGCGGCGGGCGGGGGCCTGAGCCAGCGCCTCGCTGAGCTTGCTGCGGGTGTGCGACGGGTCGATCTTCTCGTCGACCACACCGATGTCGATGGCGCTGTCCACCCCACCGGCGATCCGCTCGTGCTCGGCGGCCAACTCGTCGTGCAGTGCTGCGCGCTCGTGTTCGGGCGCGGCGGCAAGCTTGCGCTTGTGCAGGATGCCGACGGCCGCCTTGGCGCCCATCACCGCAACCTCGGCGTCCGGCCACGCGAACACCTTGGTCGCGTTCAGCGAGCGGGAATTCATCGCAATGTAGGCCCCGCCATAGATCTTTCGCGTCACCAGGGTCACCCGCGGAACAGTCGCCTCACCGAATGCGTGCAGCAGCTTGGCGCCGCGTCGTACCACGCCGCCCCATTCCTGGTCGACGCCGGGCAGATAACCCGGCACGTCGACGATGACCACCAGAGGGACACCGAATGCGTCGCACATGCGCACGAAACGTGCTGCCTTCTCGGCACTTTCGGAGTTCAAGCAGCCGCCCAGTCGCAGCGGGTTGTTGGCCAGCACGCCGACGGTGCGTCCCGACAACCGGCCCAGGCCGACCACCATCGACGGCGCCCATTTGGCCTGGAACTCATCGAACGGTGTGTCCGAGTCCAGAATTGCGGTGACGATCGGGTGCACGTCGTAGGCCCGGCGTGACGACTCGGGCAGCAGCGCCCGGATGTCGGTGTCGCCGGCCTCAGCCTTGTTGCGGTCGAAATGCCCTTGCTGGCAGAACAATCCGACCAGCCGGCGACCGCGCTCGAAGGCGTCCAGCTCGTCATCGGCGACGATGTGGCACACCCCGGACTTCTTGTGGTGAGTCTCGGGGCCGCCGAGCGAAGCCATGTCGACGTCCTCGCCGGTGACGCTGCGCACCACGTCGGGTCCGGTGACGAACACCCGGCTCTCCGGCGCCATCACAATGACGTCGGTCAGCGCCGGTCCGTACGCGGCGCCGCCGGCGGCGAAGCCGACGACCACCGAGATCTGCGGGATGTAACCGGAAGCGCGGATCATGGCCTCGAACACCAGACCCACCGCGTGCAACGCCTTCACACCTTCGGCCAACCGGGCACCACCGGAGTGCCAGATGCCAACGATCGGGCTCTGCTCCTCGATGGCGGTGTCGTAGGCGTTGACGATGTGGGCGCACCCCTCGACGCCCATCGCGCCACCCATGACGGTGCCGTCCGTGCAGAATGCGATGGTGCGCACGCCGTTGACGGTGCCCGCCGCGGCAAGCACGCCGGAACGGTCTGGCTCATGCAGCAGTTGGAGGCTGTCGGCGTCGAAGAAATTGTTCAGACGCAGCAACGGATCGCGAGGGTCGAGCGACTCGCCAACCGCCTCAGGGGCCATGATTGTCATCGCACATCTCCTGTTTCCGGTAATGCTGTAGGTCTATCCGGTGATCCTTGGCTTTTTCTAAAGGCACCGTCTAGTAGCGCCCAAAAGCGATCGCCACGTTGTGACCGCCGAATCCGAACGAGTTGTTGATCGCGTAGCGGTAATTGCCGGGTCGCGGGCTGCCGGCCACCACGTCCAGATCGATGTCCGGGTCGAGGTTCACCAGGTTCAATGTCGGCGCGACGACCTGATCCCGCAGCGCGAGCACGGTCAAGATCGATTCCACCGCTCCGACCGCGCCCACCGAGTGGCCAAGAGCGCCCTTCGGTGCGCATACCGCTGGTTTGTTGCTGCCCAGCGCATTGTTGATGGCCCTGGACTCGGCGACGTCACCGACCTGAGTGCCGGTCGCATGGGCGTTCACGTGATCGATGTCGCTGGGAGTTAGGCCGGCGAGCTGAATCGCCCGCGTGATCGCATGCCCGGCGCGTACACCGTTGGGGTCCGGCGCCACCATGTGGAAGCCATCCGAGGTGATGCTGGCCCCCATGATCCGGGCCAGGATGTTGGCGCCGCGTGCCTTCGCGTGCTCTTCGGTCTCGATCACCATCAACGCGGCCGCCTCGCCGAACACGAAGCCGTCGCGGTCCTTATCGAACGGGCGACACGCACCGGCCGGGTCGTCGTTATTGCTGGACAGCACGATGCGCATGTTCGCGAATCCGGCGATGGGCACTGCCTCGATTTTTGTTTCTACGCCACCGCAGATCGCCATGTCGGCCTCGCCGAGCACGATCTGCTGCCACGCGTGGGCGATGCCTTCAGCGCCGGACGCACACGCTGAGATCGTCGTCATCACCCCGGCCTTAGCGTGGCGTTCCAGACCCACCGCCGCGGCCGCCCCATTGGGCATGTACTTCTGCACGGTCAACGGGGAGATCGCCCGGAAGCCGCGCACGCGCATGTCGTCGTAGCCGAAGACGAGTTCTTCGGCCGACCCCAGGCCGGTGCCGACCGACACCATCAATCGGTTGGTGTCGACCTCCGGTGAGCCGGCGTTCTCCCATACCCGGCGGCCCATGATGGTGGACATCCGCTGCAGGTAGCCGGTCCGACGCAGCTCGATGCGCGTCAGCTGGCTGTCGAATTCCTCCAGCAGATGCCCGCCGATCTTGACCGGCAGGTCGAACTCCTCGACGAATGGATCGTCGAGGGTGCGGATCCCGCTTTGGCCGTCGAGCAACTGCTTCCAGGTGTTCTCGGCGTCGGTTGCCAGCGCGGTCGTCATGGCAACGCCGGTAACGACTACATTCGGGAATGCTTTCCCGGTAACCAGCTCTGTCATGGCTTGGCCAACTTTCCTTCCGTGCTCAGTAGCGCCCAAAAGCTAGCGCGACATTGTGGCCGCCGAATCCGAACGAGTTGTTGATCGCGTAGTTGAATTCGCCGTAGCGAGGTTCGCCTGCAACAACATCGAGGTCGATCTGAGGATCCGGGGTTTCGTAGTTCAGTGTCGGTGGGATGACTCCGTCCCGAAGGGCCAGCACCGTGAGTACAGATTCCAGCGCGCCGACGGCGCCGATCGAGTGGCCGAGCGATGATTTCGGCGCGTAAACCGCGGCGTTTTGGCAGCCGGCCGCTCTGATTGCATTGGCTTCGGCAGCGTCGCCGATCGGTGTTGCCGTGCCGTGTGCGTTGACGTGGTCGATATCGCTGGGGGACAGGCCGGCCAGCTC
>JAVROZ010000847.1:0-5381 GCA_032162485.1 Mycobacterium sp. | reverse complement strand
AGGAGATCTATCTCGAGGTGTGGCGGACGGCGTCGGCCTTTGACTCCCGCAAGGGTTCCGCACTGGCGTGGCTGCTGACCATGACGCACCGGCGCGCCATCGACCGGGTGCGTAGCGAGCAGGCCGGCAGCCAGCGGGAGACCCGTTACGGCACGGCGAATGTGGAGACCCCCGTCGATTCGGTCGCCGACTCGGCGATCGCCGGCGATGAGCGCCGCCGGGTCATCCAGTGCTTGTCGGGCCTGACCGATGCGCAGCGAGAGTGCATCGAGATGGCCTACTACGGCGGGCTGACGTATGCGGAAGTGTCGCAGCGCCTCGCCGCCAACTTATCGACGATCAAATCGCGCATGCGCGACGCGCTGCGCGGTCTGCGTAACTGCTTGGAAGTCTCATGACTGAGCCAACCGACTTCGAACTGATTGAACTGGCGACCCCGTACGCCCTGCACGCCATGTCCGACGAGGAGACGGCCGACATCGAGCGGCGACTGGCTAGCGCTCCAGCGTCGGTCGCCGCGGCCTTCTACGACGAGGCTCGTGCCGTGCGCGAGACGTTGGCCGTCGTGTCGGCTGAGACTATGGCCGAACCGCCGGAACACCTGCGTGCAGCCGTCCTGGCCGCAGTCGGTCCGCCGGCGCTCGCTACGGTTCGCAAGTCACGTTGGCGGACAACTGTTCTCGCGTCTGCCGCAGCGATCGCGATCGGTCTCGGCGCCTTCGGCGTCGGCGTCGTGATGCGCCCGTCGGCAACACAAACCGTCGCCGAGCAAGTCCTCGGCGCCCCGGATGTGCGAACGGTTTCCCGCCCACTCGGTCCCGGCACGGCGACGCTGATGTTCTCCCGCGACCGCAACGCGGCTGTACTGGTGATGAACAATGTGCCGCCCCCGGCGCCTGGCACCGTTTATCAGATGTGGCTGCTCGGGGCCAACGGTCCGACGTCGGCCGGGACCATGGGCACCACCGCCGTCTTGCCGTCGACAAAAGCGACGTTGAACGGCCTCGGAAGTTCGTCCGGACTGGCATTCACCGTCGAGCCGGGGACCGGGTCGCCGCAACCGACCAGCGCCATCCTGGCCCAGCTGCCGTTCACTTAGCCGGGCGCCTCAACAGGCCGCCCAGCACTGCCACCAGCAGCCCGAATGCCACCGACGCCGCGCCGGTGATGAGCGTCAGGTTGAGCCAGAGGTGCAGGCTGTCCTCGGTGTGCGCGACCATTACATCGGCGATCCGGCGAATGTCACCGGTGGTCTGGTTCAGCACCGCGTTGATAGACCGGTCGGCGACCTCCATACCCACCCATCCCGCCGCACCGACGAGCAGCGCCGAGACGCCCAGGCTGGTCAGTGCCCTGCCGCGGCGGCGCGCGATCAACAACGTCATCAATCCGCATACGCCGCTCAGCGCTATAGCGCCGATACTCACCCAGGGCCCCCAGACGGCTGCCCGGTGCAGCTGCCCCTGATGAAGCGCCTGGTCCTCGGTCACCGTCAGCGGGACCTTCAACGTCTGGGGCACCTTGACGTTGTAATCGCTCAACGTCTGCTGGATCGCGCCGTCCTTGAGCATCGGTGCGACGTCCACCACCAACTGGTCACCGGCCGCGCGCGGCTCGCTGAACATCCAGCTGTGCGCGGCCCGGTTCACCTGGGCGAACAACGGCGGAAACGCCGGGCTGGCGGTGAATGCGGCCGCGACAAAGCGCACCTTCGAGGCGTCGACCGGGCGTGTTCCGCCACTGCGCTCGGCGATGAGCGCCGTCGCCCTTGCGGTGAGCTCGGCCGCCATGGCCGACTGCAGGGCAGGATCCTGCGCCGCACGCTCGGCCAATTGCGTGTAGCGGTCCTCGTCGACGATGTTGCGTTGCGCCCACGCGGCCGGGACGGCAACCGCCAGGGCAACCGTGGCGGCAAGCCAGAACACCACCGCCCCGATGACGCGCACGCTTAAAACCTACTGGGCGATCCCTCGTAGATAAGCGGCCTGGCCGAGATGTTGCGCGCAGTCGTCGATGATGCTGACCAGTCGCGCGCTCGCGGTCACCGGCGGATCCCAATTGGTGTCCACGACGCGGGCCAGCTCGTCGGCGGTCACACCCGAGGCGTACTCGAGGGTGAACTCGTGCACCGCGTGGTAGTAACCGGACAGCAGCTCGGCGGGTGCACGCACCTTGGCTACCTCCCGCTCACCGTGGCCGTAGCCGGTGTCGTTGCGCGGCAGGTCCAGCCCGAACCGGTCCACCCAACCATCGCGGATCCACACTTGCTCGGCGCCGGCGAGATCGGCCACCTGAAGGTCTTGTACCCGGGCGCTGTGCCAAAGCAGCCAAGCGATGCTGTTCGCGCTGGGAGTGGGCCGATAGTCGGCGATCTCCTCATTCAGACCGTCGGTGAGTTCATCGGCGTGTTCGATCAGTCGGGTGAACGCGTCGCGCAGCAGCTCCCGCGCGGCGGCAGTGCCATTCGAGGAGTCGGCCATACCGACGACCCTACGAGCCGCCGGCAGCCCCGTGCCAAACCGCCTCCACGTTGTTGCCGTCCGGGTCACGGACGAACGCGCCGAAATAGCCGGGATGATATTCCGGCCAAAGCCGCGGCGCGTGCAACGATTCGGCACCCAGGCCCACAGCAGCGTCATGAAAAGCACGCACCGCGTCTTCGTCGGCAGCTATGAACGCGACGTGGATCTCCCGGTTGGGCCCCATCTGCGTCCCGTCCGCGATCCAGAACGCGGGATGCCCGTCGCGGCCGAACCCGATGGCCTCGCCGAAATCCATCTGCCGCGAGTAGCCCAGCACCCCGAGCACCGTGTCGTAGAACTCCTGCGATTTGGCGTAGTTGGCACAGTTGATGCCGAAGTGATCGATCACGCACTTGATCCTGGCATGACCCACCGACACAGCCGTAGATTATTTAGATGACCTATGACCTTCTCATCCGCAACGGCACCATCGTGGACGGACTCGGCGGTGAACCTTACGTCGGCGACGTTGCGGTCAAGGACGGCGTCATCAAAGTGGTCGGTTCGGTGAACGGCGACGCCGCAGACCGGGAGATCGATGCGACCGGGCTACTGGTGACCCCGGGCTTCGTCGACCTGCACACCCACTACGACGGGCAGGCCATCTGGTCCGAACGGCTCACGCCGTCGTCGGCGCACGGCATCACGACTGTGGTGATGGGGAACTGCGGGGTCGGCTTCGCGCCGTGCCGCCAGGAGGACCACGACGTCCTCGTCGATGTCATGGCCGGGGTGGAAGACATTCCCGGCGTCGTCATGACCGACGGCTTGCCGTGGACGTGGGAGACCTTTCCCGAATTCATGGATGCCCTCGACGCGGGCAAGCGTGACATCGATGTGGCCGCCTACCTCCCGCACTCCCCACTGCGGGTTTATGTGATGGGTCAGCGCGGCGCCGACCGGGAGCCGGCAACCGCCGAGGACCTTGCGAAGATGCGGGCGCTGGCCACCGAGGCGATCCAGACCGGGGCGCTGGGTTTCGCCTCGTCGCGGCTGACGATCCACAAGACGGAGAGCGGGGCGCCGATCCCGAGCTACGACGCCGCCCGGGAGGAGATCGAGGAGATCGCCCGGGGGGTGGTCGATGGCGGCGGCGGACTGCTGCAGTTCGTGCCCGACATTCCGGCCGGCGGCTATCAACCGGTGCTGCAGACCGTGTTCGACGTCGCCGAGGACGTCGGGCTGCCGGTCACCTTCACGCTGATCGTCGGCAACTCCGGCGACCCGTTCTGGCCGGACGCCATCACCATGGTCGAGAAGGCCAATAGCAACGCGGAGGCCGGCGACCCACAAGTCACCGCCCAACTGCTGCCGCGCCCGATCGGTTTGGTCATCGGACTGCAACTGACGGCCAACCCGTTCGTGCTGTACCCCAGTTATCGGGCGATCGCGGACCTGCCGCTGGCCGAGCGGGTCGCCGAGATGCGCAAGCCCGAGGTCCGGGCCCGCATCCTCGCCGACAAGCCCGACGCCGGGCATCCGATCCTGTATGTGACGCAGGCCTGGGACTGGATCTACCCGCTGGACGACAACCCCAACTACGAACCGGACCCCTCGGACAGCATCGGTGCTCGCGCCCGGGCTCGCGGTGTGGACCCGATGGAGGAGGCCTACGACCGCCTCCTCGACGACGACGGTCAGGCCATGCTGCTGGTCGCCATGAGCAACCTGGAAAACAACTCGCTGGACACCGTCGGCAAACTTCTGCACCGCGACGACGTGGTGCTCGGTTTGGGTGACGGGGGCGCGCACTACGGCATGATCTGCGATGCCAGCTACTCCACCTACTTCCTGGCGCACTGGGCTCGCGATCGCGCATCGGGTCGGTTCACGGCGGCTGAGGCGGTGCGCGAATTGACCTCCGTGCCGGCACGCGTCGCGGGGCTGGCCGATCGTGGACGCATCGCCGTCGGTTACAAGGCCGACCTGAACGTCATCGACCACGCGGCGCTGCGGCTGCACAAGCCGGTCATCGCCTACGACCTACCTGCGGGCGGTCGCCGGCTGGACCAGACGGCCGAGGGATACGTCGCAACAGTGGTCTCCGGTGAAGTGATCGCCGAGCACGGTGTCCCCACCTCCGCCCGCCCTGGCAAACTCGTTCGCGGCCGGCAATCCGCGCCCGATTTCGTCTGACGGGGGCCGTCCGCCGCGGCAGAATTGGCTGTACCGGGTTGCCCGATAAGCCCACGGTATCGGCCTGTGCCGGGTAGGTTGTGGTGGTGACAAGCCCGCATTTCGCGTGGTTGCCGCCAGAGATCAACTCGGCACTTATGTTCGCCGGTCCCGGGGCGGGACCGCTACTGGCTGCTGCCTCCGCATGGGGCAGTTTGGCGGAAGATTTGGCGTCTGCGGTGTCGTCTTTTGGCTCTGTCACACAAGAATTGACCAGTGGCTCCTGGCAAGGGGCTTCGGCGGCCGCGATGATGGCCGTCGCCACCCAGTACATGTCCTGGCTGAGCGCGGCGGCCGTCCAGGCTGAGCAATCGGCCACTCAGGCTGCCGCCACAGCGTCCGCATTCGAGGCGGCGGTAGTGGCCACCGTGCAGCCCGCGGTGGTTGCGGCAAACCGCGGTCTGGTGCAGATGCTGGCGTCGACGAACTTCTTCGGCATGAATTGGCCGGCGATCATGGACACCGAATCCGCCTACGAGCAAATGTGGGCGTTGGACGTCGCGGCGATGGCAAACTATCACTTCGATGCGTCGGCGGCCGCTTCCCAACTGGCCCCCTGGCAGCAGGTGCTGCGCAACCTCGGTCTCGATATCGGCAAGAACGGGCAAGTCAACTTCGGCTTCGGCAACAACGGCAGCGGCAACCTCGGCAACAACAACTTCGGCAACAACAATATCGGCAGCG
>JAVROZ010000846.1:0-3647 GCA_032162485.1 Mycobacterium sp. | reverse complement strand
CGTCCATGGTGGCCAAGGCGTATGAACGCATCGCCCGAAGCCCGGCCCAGGCCCGGGCCAGCCGTTCCCGAATGAACGGGTCTTCGGCCGCGCCGGTGCGCTGTGCGAGTTTGGCAAGATTGGAAAGCTCACGGGCATAGACGATCTGCTGTCCCAGCGTCGAGACGCCCCGCTCAAAAGTCAGCGTTCCCATCGCAACCCGCCAGCCGTCGCCGGGCTGTCCGACCACCAACGAAGCATCGGTGCGGGCATCGTCGAAGAACACCTCGTTGAACTCCGCGGTACCGGTTATCTGAATGATCGGCCGCACCTGCACCCCGGGCTGCTCCAGCGGCACCAGCAGGTACGACAGCCCCGCGTGCCGCTTCGAGCCCTTCTCGGTGCGCGCCACCACAAAGCACCACTGCGACAGGTGCGCCAGCGACGTCCACACCTTCTGACCGTTGATCACCCATTGGTCGCCGTCGAGCTCGGCGGTGGTGGAGACGTTGGCCAGGTCGCTGCCGGCGCCGGGTTCCGAGTAGCCCTGGCACCACAGCTCGGTGACGTCGAGGATGCGCGGCAGGAAACGTTGCTGTTGCTCCGGGGTACCGAATGCGATCAGCGTGGGCCCCAACAGCTCTTCGCCGAAGTGGTTCACCTTGTCCGGAGCGTCGGCCAGGGCGTACTCCTCGTAGAACGCCACCCGGTGCGCGGTCGACAATCCGCGGCCACCGTGCTCGACCGGCCAACCCAGGCACGTCAGTCCTGCTTCGGCGAGATGCTGATTCCATGCCCGGCGCTCTTCGAACGCTTCGTGCTCGCGCCCCGGCCCGCCGAGACCTTTGAGTGCTGCGTATTCGCCGACCAGATTGTCGGCGAGCCACTGGCGGACCTCCGCCCGGAACTCTTCGACGTCCTGCATAACCTGTAGGCTAACCTACCAAGCACTTGCTTTGTTAGGAGCACTCGATGTCCGGCGATCCCCGCACTGTGCCTGCGGCGCTGGATCGTTTCGCGCTTTCACACCCCGATCACCCTGCGCTCATCACCGACGAGCGCAGCTTCACCGGCGCGGCCCTGCGCGACGAGGTGCACCGAGCCGCCGGCGCCTTGATCACGCTGGGCGTCGAATCGAACGATCGGGTGGCCATCTGGTCGCCGAATACCTGGCACTGGGTGGTGGCCTGCCTGGCCATCCACCATGTCGGCGCGGCCATGGTGCCGCTGAACACCCGCTACACCGCCGCCGAAGCCGCCGACATCCTGGCCCGCACCGACGCCCCCGTTCTATTCGCAGCGGGCCAGTTCCTCGGCGCCGACCGGACCGCCGACCTGAACCGAGACGCCCTGCCCGCGCTGCGACACATCGTTCGCATCCCGATCGACGAAGCCGACGGGACCTGGGAGGAGTTCATCGCTCACAGCAACCCGGCGAGCGTTCAGGAGGCGCTTGCGCGCGCGGCCGCCGTTGAGCCTGACGACGTCAGCGACATCCTGTTCACCTCCGGCACTACCGGCCGCAGCAAAGGCGTGTTGTGCGCACACCGACAATCGCTCGAGGCGTCGGCGTCATGGGCCGCCAACGGCAAAATCACCAGCGATGACCGCTACCTGTGCATCAATCCGTTCTTTCACAACTTCGGTTACAAGGCCGGCATCCTGGCCTGCCTGCAGACCGGCGCGACACTCATCCCGCATGTGACGTTTGACCCGGTGCGCGCACTGCAGGCGATCGAGCAACACCGCATCACCGTGCTGCCCGGACCGCCCACCATTTATCAGACCCTGCTCGACCACCCGGCCCGCGGCGACTACGACCTGAGTTCGCTGCGATTCGCGGTCACCGGCGCGGCCACCGTGCCGGTGGTTCTGGTGGAACGCATGCAGTCCGAACTCGACATCGACATCGTGCTGACCGCCTACGGACTGACCGAGGCCAATGGCATGGGAACGATGTGCCGCGCCGAGGACGATGCCGTGACGGTGGCGACCACCTGCGGGCGGCCGTTCGCCGACTTCGAATTGCGAATCGGTCCGGATACCGGGGAAGTATTATTGCGCGGCCCCAACGTCATGCTGGGCTATCTTGATGATCCCCACGCAACAACTGCCGCAATCGATTCCGACGGCTGGCTGCACACCGGCGATATCGGCACCATCGACGACGCCGGAAATCTGCGCATCACCGATCGACTCAAGGACATGTACATCTGCGGCGGATTCAACGTCTATCCCGCCGAGATTGAGCAGGTGCTGGCCAGGCTGAACGGTGTCGCGGACGCCGCGGTGATCGGCGTTCCGGACGAGCGGCTGGGCGAAGTCGGCCGCGCGTTCGTGGTCACCCGGCCGGGTGCCGAACTTGATGAAGCTTCGGTGATCGCCTACACCCGTGAACATTTGGCGAATTTCAAGGCACCGCGATCGGTGCGGTTCGTCGACGCGTTGCCGCGCAATCCCGGCGGCAAGGTGGTAAAACCACAACTGCGAGAGCTGGCCTGAATTGGACCTGACATTCGACGAAGAGACACTGGCCTTTCAATCCGAGGTGCGGCAATTCCTCGCCGCCAATAAGGACTCGATTCCGACGACGTCCTATGACAACGCCGAAGGCTTTGCCCAACATCGTGTTTGGGACAAAGTACTGTTCGACGCGGGTCTGTCGGTAATCAATTGGCCGAAGAAATACGGCGGTCGCGAAGCGCCGCTACTGCATTGGCTGGTCTACGAGGAGGAGTACTTCCGTGCCGGCGCACCCGGCCGTGCCAGCGCCAACGGAACCTCGATGCTGGCGCCCACCCTGTTCACGCACGGCACCGAGGAGCAGCTGGACCGGATCCTGCTGAAAATGGCTAGCGGCGAGCAGATCTGGGCACAGGCCTGGTCGGAACCGGAAGCCGGCAGCGACTTGGCATCGTTGCGTTCCACCGCGACCCAGACGGACGGCGGGTGGCTGCTCAACGGCCAGAAGATCTGGAGTTCGCGGGCGCCTTTCGCCGACATGGGCTTTGGGCTGTTCCGCTCCGATCCCGCTGCACAGCGGCACAACGGCCTGACGTACTTCATGTTCGATCTCAAGGGAGAGGGCATCACGGTGCGCCCGATCGTCCAACTCGGTGGGGACACGGGTTTCGGCGAGATCTTCCTCGATGACGTCTTCGTACCCGACTCGGACGTCATCGGTACCCCGAATGAGGGGTGGCGCGCGGCGATGAGCACGTCGAGCAACGAGCGGGGCATGTCACTGCGCAGTCCCGCCCGCTTCCTTGCCGCGGCCGAGCGACTTGTGCAGTTGTGGAAAGACAGCGGATCACCGCCCGAGCTGGCCGAGCGGGTGGCTGACGGGTGGATCAAGGCGCAGGCTTACCGGTTGCAGACCTTCGGCACCGTCACGCGGCTGGCCAGTGGCGGCGAGCTGGGCGCGGAATCGTCGGTCACCAAGGTGTTCTGGTCCGACCTGGACGTGGAACTGCACCAAACCGCACTCGACATCCGGGGCGCCGACGGCGAACTGGCCGGCCCCTGGACCGAGGGCCTGCTGTTTGCGCTGGGCGGCCCAATCTATGCCGGTACCAACGAAATCCAGCGCAACATCATTTCGGAACGACTGCTGGGTCTGCCCCGGGAGAAGCGCTGATGGACTTCGCACTAGACGAACAGCAACGTGA
>JAVROZ010000845.1:0-7543 GCA_032162485.1 Mycobacterium sp. | reverse complement strand
CCGGCAAGTTGACACTGGAAGACACACTTTCCCAATACATGTCGGAAATGCCGTCATGGGCCGCAAATGTCACACTCACGCAATTGATGCACCACACCAGCGGGGTCCCCGACTACACCGGTCTGCTCCAGGAGCAAGGCTTCAGCTACGTCGACCGCACTACCGAGGCCCAGGCGCTGCAGGCACTGGTCGCCGCTCCGGAGCTGGTGTTCAAGCCCGGCACCCGCTACCAGTACTCCAATTCGAACTATCTGCTGCTCGGCGAAATCGTGCACCGGGTATCGGGCAAGCCCCTAGCGGACTATCTCAACACCGAGATCTTCCAGCCGCTAAGCCTGGCGATGGTGCTGGATCCGGTCGCAAACATCCCTAATAAGGCGCTGTCCTATACCCAGCCTGAGCCCGGTGGCCATGGCACGAATGTCGATGACTACCGGGTCGCGGACTCCAAGTGGGAGCAGGTTGGCGACGGCGGCATCCAAACCACACCCAGCCAGCTGGTCCGCTGGGCCGACAACTATCGCACCGGCAAGGTGGGCGGCCTCAAACTCCTTAATGCGCAGCTGGCCGGAGCCGTGGAGACCGAACCGGGCGGCGGCGACCGCTACGGCGCCGGCATCATCTCGCTGGCCAACGGCATGCTCGACCATGACGGCTCGTGGGCCGGCTTCGTCACCGCATTCCGCGTCAGCAGCGACCGGCGTACATCGGTGGCGATCAGCTGCAATGTGGACGAGCAGGACCCAGAAGCCATGGCCGACGCGCTGGGGCGCATCTGGATGTAGCGGCAGGAAAATTGCCGATCCCATGCGTCGGGCGCGCGGTTTGCTGCAATCATTCACGGTATGGCGCAACCGGCTGTCCTCACCAACGACAATGGCCTCCCGTCCGGCGTGCAGGGTGCCTGCGATTCGCGCTTCCTGACTGTCATCCGCGCCTTCGCCGGCCTGTACCCCGGACGCCTGTTCGGCGGTGGCGCGCTGTCGGTGTACATCGACGGCCGCCAGGTGGTCGACGTCTGGACGGGTTACTCTGACCGCAAGGGCGAGGTGTCCTGGACCGAAGACACCGGTGCCATGGTGTTCTCCGCAACAAAAGGTCTGGCGGCCACCATAATTCACTTGCTGGTCGATCGCGGTCTGCTCGATTACGACGTGCCGGTCGCCGAGTACTGGCCCGAGTTCGGGGCCAACGGCAAGTCCGAGATCACCGTCAGCGACGTGTTGCGGCATCGTGCCGGACTGTCGCACCTCAAGGGTGTCGACAAGAACACGATCATGGATCACCTTCTGATGGAGGAGCGGCTGGCCGCGGCGCCGGTGGACCGAGGCCACGGCAAGACGGCCTATCACGCGATCACCTACGGGTGGCTGCTTTCCGGCCTGGCCCGCGCAGTGACCGGCAAAGGAATGCGGCAGCTTTTCCGCGAAGAGCTCGCGCGCCCGTTGAACACCGACGGCTTGTACCTCGGCAGGCCACCGGCCGGATCGCCGACCGTCGCGGCGCAAACCCTGCTGCCCCAGGCCAAGATTCCCACGCCGATCCTCGACTTCATCGCGCCGAAGGTTGCAGGGCTGTCGTTCTCCGGGTTGCTCGGGTCGATCTACTTCCCGGGCATCATGTCGATGTTGCAGGACGACATGCCGTTTCTGGACGGTGAGCTTCCGGCGGTCAACGGTGTGGTGACCGCGCGCGCCCTCGCCAAGACTTACGCGGTGCTGGCCAACGACGGCGTCATCGACGACACCCGACTGTTTTCCTCCGATGCGGTGGCCGGCATGAAGGGAAAGGCCGAGCTGTGGCCGGATCTGAACCTGGGCCTTCCCTTCACCTACCACCAGGGATACCAATCATCACCGGTGCCAGGATTTTTGGAGGGTTACGGTCACATCGGCCTGGGTGGAACGGTCGGCTGGGCAGATCCGGAATCCGGCTGCTCGTTCGGTTACGTGCACAACCGCCTATTGACGCTATTGCTGTTCGACGTCGGATCTTTCGCGGGACTCGCGCCGCTGTTGACCAGCGCCGTCACGACTGCGCGCGACGAGGGGCCGCTGGAGGTGCCGCATTTCGGCGCCGCGTACCACGAATGGGATGAGCACGAACCCGCCGCCGGCGAGTAGTTCAGATCTTGCCGGATTGTGTTGGCAGATAAACCAATAAGCCCACAATGCCGCCGTATAAGGGTATTGCAGCAGCAGGGTGGCGGGAACCACACGCCGCTTCCCATGACCCGAAGGTCGGCGGTTTATAGACTGCGGTAATGGATGGCGGTGCCCAGTCGAAGTCGGTGGTGTACGAGGGCCTGCTACGCATTGAGGATTGTCTGGACACCGACGGCAATATCTCGTTGCCGCCGGATACCACACTGATCTCGCTGATCGACCGCAATATCAGGTTCGTCGGAGACACCATCGCTTACCGCTACCTGGACTACAGCGGATCGGGTGATGGTCAGGCTTTCCAGGTGACCTGGGCGCAGTTCGGGGTCCGCTTGCGTGCCATCGCCGCACACGTGCAGAAGGTGGCGGGTCCGGGCGACCGAGTTGCGATCCTGGCACCGCAGAGCATTGACTGGGTTGCCGGCTATTACGCCGCGATCAAAGCGGGCACCGTGGCGGTGCCGTTGTTCGCCCCTGAACTGCCGGGCCACGCTGAGCGTCTCGAAACGGCGTTACGCGATTCACAACCGTCCGTCGTACTCACGACCGCGGCGGCTAAAGCCGCCATCGAGAGCTTCCTGGCTGGCCGTTCCGACCTGCGCAGGCCGCACGTCCTGGTCATCGACGAGATACCCGACTCGGCGGAGGAACTGTTCGTTCCGGTCCACCTTGACATGGACGCCGTGGCGTATCTGCAATACACCTCGGGTGCAACACGACCCCCGATCGGCGTGGAGATCACCCACCGCGCGGTCGCCACCAACCTGACCCAGATGATCCTGTCAATTGATCTGATGAACCGAAACACCCACGGCGTCAGCTGGTTACCCCTCTACCACGACATGGGTCTGTCGATGATCGGCTTTCCGACGGTGTACGGCGGTCACACCACCCTGATGTCCCCGACGGCCTTTGTCCGCCGTCCGCAGCGCTGGATACAGGCGTTGTCTGACGAATGCCGGACCGGTCGGGTGGTCACCGCAGCGCCCAACTTCGCCTACGAGTGGGCGGCGCAACGCGGACTGCCCGCGGATGGCAAAGACATCGCCCTGGACAATGTCGTGCTGATCATCGGTTCCGAGCCGGTCAGTATCAATGCGGTCACGGCGTTCAGTAAAGCGTTCGCGCCCTTCGGATTACCGCGCACGGCGTTCAAGCCTTCGTATGGCATCGCCGAGGCGACGCTGATGATCGCCACCATCGACCACACGGCAGAAACATCGGCTATCTATTTCGACCGGGAGCGGCTGGGCGCGGGCGAGGCGGTACCAGTGGCGGCCAATTCGCCCAACGCCGTGGTGCAGGTGTCGTGCGGTCAGGTCGCCCGCAGTCTGTGGGCGGTGATCGTCGACCCGGATACCGGTGCCGAGCTGCCGGACGGCCGGGTGGGCGAACCCTGGTTGCAGGGCGACAACGTGGGTCGGGGCTACTGGCGACGGCCCGAGGAGACCACGCTGAGATTCGGCGCCAAGCTGGGGCCGACGCTGCCTGAGGGCAGCCACGCCGCCGGCTCGAGGATCAGCGGCGACTGGTTGCGGACCGGCGATCTGGCCGTGTACCTCGACGGCGAGCTTTATGTCACCGGGCGAATGGCGGATCTGGTGACCATCGACGGGCATAACCACTACCCGCAGGACATCGAGGCGACCGTCGCGGAGGCGTCACCGATGGTGCGACGGGGATACGTGACGGCGTTCGCGGTTCCCGACGACTCAGGCCCAGGTGGCCAACGGCTGGTCATCATCGCCGAGCGCGCCACGGGTACCGGCCGCGCCGACCCGGAACCCGCGATTGAAGCCATTCGCGACGCGGTGGCGGCCCGGCACGGGCTGTCGGTCGCCGACGTGCGTTTCCTGCCGGCCGGCGCTATCCCGCGTACCACCAGTGGCAAGCTGGCCCGCGTAGCCTGCCGTGCCGAATATCTCGACGGCACACTGCGAAAGTGACGCCACCGCGTCCGGCTAAGACGTGTCACCATGTGACGATGACCGCCGTCCCGTCCGCTGCCGAACCTGACCGGAGCCCGGAGCTCGCGGGGTATCCCGTCATCCCACCGCCACTTCCCCGCCCGGTCACCTTCGACCAGCATTGGGACGATCTGATTTTCGTGCATTGGCCGGTTGCGCCCGACAGTATCGCGCACATGTTCCCGCCCGGCACGCGTCCCGACGTCTTCGCCGACGGCAACACCTACGTCGGATTGGTTCCGTTCGCCATGACCGGCACCAAACTCGGTACCGCAGTGCCGCTTCCTTATTTCGGTCGCTTCCTTGAAACGAACGTACGGCTGTACTCAATCGACGACGCCGGCCGGCACGGGGTGCTCTTTCGGTCGCTGGAGACCGCGCGCCTGGCGGTGGTACCGGTGACCCGGATCGGCCTCGGCATTCCTTACACCTGGGCGAAGATGCGGATGACGGGTTCCGGTAATCAGATCACCTATCACAGTGTGCGGCGCTGGCCCCGACGCGGCCTGCGCAGTCTGTTGACGGTCACCATCGGTGACGTGATCGAGCCGACGCCGCTAGAGGTGTGGCTCACCGCCCGCTGGGGTGCACACACGCGCAAAGCCGGCCGGACGTGGTGGGTGCCGAACGAACACGATGCATGGCCGCTGCAGGCGGCCGAGATCATCGAGTTGCACGATGAGCTGGTGGACGCGGCCGGCGTGCGGCCGGCCGGTGATCGGCTGCGCGCGCTGTATTCACCTGGCGTCAGAACGCATTTCGGCCGACCCTGCCTGGTTCAGTAGGTCAGCACGCGGAAATGCCCTTGCGGGCAGTAGGCTTCGATGCCTTGGAAAGGGCCACTAAACGGGTCGTCATCGAATTCCCGCCACTTCCAGTGCAGGCCGCAGTAGCACGCTGGGCAATCGGGGCAGTGAAAGGGCGCATAGGCGTACGTCATTCGGTACAGCGCCGCGACGTCGGCATCGGCGATCGCGTGGACCACCCATTCGATGCGCTCACCCGGTACGGGCTGGCTGGTGGCGCCAAAGAAGGTCTCCACCAACAGAGCGGCTTGCTGCTCGGGCCGCTGCAGTACATCGAACTCCGCCAGTGCCTGCAGAGCCGGTCGGGAGGTTTCGGCGACCGCGTCAGCAGGCGTCATCAACCTGACGCGACCCGCTACCGCACCGCAGACTGCGCAGCTGAACCTGGCGTCGCCACCGCCGGTTTCAGGGGAGGCAGTATCCACCGTCGATCACCAGGTCTGAACCGGTCATGTAGCTGGAAGCGGCACTGGCCAGGTAGAGGTACAGGCCGGTGAGTTCCTCGGGTCGGCCAATGCGTCCCATCGGTATTTTCGGCTCCCACAGCCGGTGGTATTCCGAGAGCGGCTCGACGAGTTCGGTAAGGATGTAGCCCGGGCTGATGCTGTTGACCCGGATGTTGTGTGCCGCAAACTCGACCGCCATGGCTTTGGTCAGATGGATGACGGCCGCCTTGGACGTGCAGTAATGGCCCACCTGCTGAGGGATGTTGATGATGTGACCGGACATCGAGGCGGTGGTGATGATGGATCCACCGCGCCCCTGGCGCACCATTGCCCTGGCCGCGGCCTGGGCAGTCAAAAAGACCCCTGTCACATTCGTGTTCTGGATTCGCTGAAATTCATCGAGCGACATGTCCAGCATTGGGACATCCGACACGATGCCGGCGTTGCATACCACGATGTCGATCCCACCCAGCTCGTCGGTTACCCGGTCGATCATGGTCGTCACCTGGTCTTGCTGAGTAACGTCACAGGTAACCGGCACCGCCTTGCCGCCGGCTGCCGCGATCTCACCGGCCAGCACCTCCAGCGCATCTAAATGCCTTGCGGCAACGGCGACTTCGGCGCCAGCCTCGGCGTATGCGAGAGCTACCTTCTTGCCGATGCCGCTCGACGCCCCGGTTACCAAGGCCGTTTTGCCGTGCAGGTCGAACAGATCCAACACGCTCATCGTGATTCCCTTCAGACGGCGACCCGTAACTCCGAACAGGTTCTAGTGTGTCGGGTATGGGCAAGTTCGCCAAAGCAGAGATCGAAGAGGCCGTCAGCCACTACACCACCGTCGTCGAGGGGTGCTCCGCTTCGGGCGACTGGCGCCCCTTCGCGGACCTCTTCACCGAGGACGTCGTTTACATCGAACACCACTACGGCGTTTTCCACGGCCGGGAGGCGGTGCGCGAGTGGATCGTCTCGGTCATGGCACCGTTTCCGCACATGCGGTTTCCCGCGGACTGGACCGCATATGACGAGGACAACGACGCCGTCGTCATCATGATCAAGAACCTGCTCGACCATCCGACGGATCCCACCGGGACCCCGTTCTGGTTTCCGAACTGGACCCGGCTGGTCTATGCCGGTGACGGCCTGTTTTCCAGTGAAGAAGACATCTACAACCCGAACCGCGACGCGCCGCGCGAGGTCGGTGCGTGGATCCACGCCGGCGGCCGGCTTGCCACCGACGAAATCCCGCAGCCCAAGCGCTAAACCGACGAATTCACCGGTTGCCGTTTGCGTCGGCGAGACCGCGCCGCCGACAGTGCCTGCTCCCATGCCAGCAGTGTCGCCGCCTTCAGGTTGGTCGGTGTGGCGCTGTCTTTAGCCAACAGTGCAGTGGCGGCGGCTTTCGTGGTCGCCGACGCCTTGGACATGTGCCCGGAGTCAAACGGCGGCTGCGGGTCGTACTCGATGGCCAGCTGGATCGCCTTCGCGCGACCTTCCCCGCCCAGCTGTCCGGCCAACCAGAATGCGAGGTCGAGTCCGGCGGACACCCCGGCGCTGGTAATGATGTCGTCCTGGTGCACGATCCGCTCGTCGGCTACGGGGGTGGCGCCGAAGGCTTTAAGCGCGGGAAGTGAGATCCAGTGCGACGTCGCGCGCTTGTCCTTGAGTAAACCGGCGGCCGCGAGAATTACCGAACCCGAGCACACCGACGCGGTCCACGTGGCGGTCTGATGTGCCTTGCGCAGCCAGTCGAGCAATACCTCGTCGCGCGCATGCACCGGAGTCGACGGGCCTCCCGGCACGAGAATTACGTCGGGCGAAGGGGTTTCGGCCAGCGAGTGGGTCGCGCCCAGCACCAACACGCCCGAGTCTGTGGTGATCGGCCCGGCTTCGTGCCAGACAAACCGCACCTCGGCGTGCGGCAACTGGCGCAGCACCTCATAGGGACCGATCATGTCCAGGGCGGTCAAGCCCGGGTACGCCACGAATGCGATCTGGGTCATCATTGTTCTCCTCGTCGGTCGGACTTCTCAATCAAGCGAACGCTTTGCGGTACTGGTCGGGTGGGATGCCGACGCGCCGAATGAAGTTGCGCCGCATGGTTTCCGCAGTTCCGAAGCCGCATCGCGAAGCGATCGCCACCACGGTGTCGTCAGTCTGTTCCA
>JAVROZ010000844.1:0-3845 GCA_032162485.1 Mycobacterium sp. | reverse complement strand
TACGGCACCTTCACCGGCCCCGACGAAATCACCAAATTCCTCGAAGGCACGATGGGTGCAGCGCCGCAGGTCTATAGCCCGCTCATCTGGTACGTCGTCGACGGAACGCGGGTCGCCTACAAGGTGTTCAACCGCGCCGACAATCCGGAGCCCGGCGCACCGCCCATCGACTTTCCGTCCTATCAGTTCATCGAGTACGCCGGTGACGGCAAGTGGCGTTCCGAGGAGGACGTCTGGGTACTCGCCGAGATGAAGGGATTTGCAAAGCGTTACTCCGCGGCCGTCAACGAACACCCGCAGACGCTGGAACAGCAACTGCGGCGCGCGGATTGGGGGCCGTGGGTCGACTGGGCGCGTCCGGAGCCGGGACACCACGCCAGGCCGTCGTGGCTGGACAAAAACGGCTTCACGCCATTCGCCGGCATTGCCGACATCGACTTCGGCCTTCGGTCACACTGACCTTCAACCCAATAGGTACAGCCCGGATAGCAAGGCCCACAATCCAAGGCAGTAACACTCAAATGCAGCCCGTAAAGGTATTGGGCACTGCGGAGTTCCATGAAGTCGAGCCCGACGAGCCGGACCTTGATCGCGGCAATTGCGAGCACGACGACTGCCATCACCGATCCGGTGCCGTGATCCGCCCCAGTGCGTAGGACACCAGGGTCGCACCGATGAGCACCAGCCATGACACTCCCGCGCGGCCGCGCACGAATTTGAGCGCCGATGGACCAGACATCAGGCCACCACATACAGCAACGGGAACAAGACGATCCACAGCAGGTCGACGACATGCGAGAAGCAGGCCCCGCCTTCGACGAGGGCTGGATATCGACCCCCGAAGATTTTATTGACGCCCTCGGGAAGGTCCCTGAATGCTGCGTCGATGGCGCGTTTGTCGCCTAGATCCACCTCGACCAATGCAGCAATGCCCCTGGTGTGGTGACGTCTGTCCGGTCAAGGGCGTACACCTTCGCGTCTAATAGCGACGAGCATCTCGGTTGCCGATTTTCCATACCCGCAGCGGCGCTGGTGATAACACATACTTTGTCTGCGTAACAGAAATAGTGCTTCATCGCTTCCTCAATTGAGCATCAGGGTTCATCCGGCATCCAGTCGGCTGGATCTCACAGGAATATCATGACGCTCTTCGGCCGGGTGAACTCACGAATGGCCTCGATGCCGCCGAGCCGGCCGAAACCGCTGTGTTTGACGCCGCCGAACGGCAACCCCGGCGACGGCCCTCCGGCAGGCGAGCCATTGACATAGACCATCCCGCTCTGGAGGCCCTCCGTCATGCGATGCACACGCCCCACGTCGTTGGTGTAGACGTAGGCGCCGAGTCCATACGGCGAGTCGTTGGAAATCTCGAGCGCCTCTGCCTCGTCATCGAAGCGCATGATGCAGAGCACCGGCCCAAAGATCTCTTCACGGGCGATTTGTGCCGAGGGGTCGACATCGGCGAACAGCGTCGGTGCGATGAAGTACCCGTCGGCGAATTCACCTGCCAGACGCTCGCCGCCCGCGACAACCTTGCCCTGGGCCCCGTCGACTGCTTCGGAGATCACGTCCAGGATGCGTTCGCAGGCCACCTCGTTGAAGACAGGCCCCATCGCAGTGTTCTCCTCGAACGGATCACCCACCAGGATCGACGACGCGAGCTCGGCCGCCTGGTCGACGAACTCGTCGTATATCGACGCCTGCACCAAGAGTCGGGTACCCAGGACGCAACCCTGACCGCCCATGGTGAACCCGCCGCCGATGGTGCTCTGGACCGCAGCGGGAAGGTCGGCGTCGTCGTAGACGATCGCCGGAGACTTCCCGCCAAGTTCAAGCGCGACGGGTTTGGGACCGCTCTCGGCGGCGGCGACCAAGACGTGCTCGGCCGTGTTGGTGCTTCCCTCGAAGAACACCTTGTCGATTGCCGGCGAGCGAACGAGGGCATCCCCGGCCACCTTCCCCGATCCGGGCACGATGTTGACCACGCCGGGTGGGAAACCGGCTTCCAGGAACAGCTTTCCGAGGCGCAGGATTCCGAAGGGCGCCAGGTGCGACGGCTTGATGACGATGGTATTGCCGGCGGCAAGCACGGGCCCGAGCACCATGCTCGTGGCGATGATAGGGGCATTGAATGGCGTCATCGCCGCCACGACCCCGTAGGGCTCGTCTCTGGTGTAGGCATGCATCGGGCGACCCTGGTCGGCGGGACGGACCTCCCCGCCGAGGCGGTCGATCCACGCCGCGTTGTATTCGAGAAAATCAGCTCCCCACGACGCCGCCACATCGTTGGCAGCTTTCGGCGTGGCCGAATCGACGGTGGTGAGGGTTCCGAGTAGATCGGTATCGTCGCGAATCAGTTCTGCGGCTCGCAGCAGCAGACGCCGCCGGTCGCTGCTGGACATGGCCTGCCAGACAGGCAGCGCGTCGCGGGCAGCCTTGGTGGCTAGTTCGACCTCGCGGGGGCCGCTGAGCGGCACTCGCTTGGTCGGCTCACCGGTGGCCGCGTAGACGTGTTCATATTCACCGCCCGACCCTTCTTGGATGACGCGATCGCCGATCAGCGCACCAGGGTCGGGTAGCAGGTGCAGCGGCGGGGGGCGCATTGACACGGTCGACTCCTCTTATTCGGTGTGCAAGGTTTGTTGTTCACCGCCGCGGTCATGCGCTGGCAGTGACCACGAGACAGCCGGTGCGTACCAAGGTCGGAGCCACCAGATGGGCTTGAACGGTTTCCAGACGCCTTCAGGCTGGGCGAGCCGATCAAGCACGACCGCGAACGCAGCAGGGTTAGCTCCGATCCCGGAGTGGGTGCCCCGGACCGCGACGTTCTCGGCCCGCGTGTTGGCGGCGCCGTTTCCGGTCTGGTCGATGCTCAGCTGCCAGGGCGCCACGCCGTCGGTGGGACTGTAGATCGATGTGGCCGGCACCGTCAGCGGTGGCCGGTCGTGCTCATGGACCCAAAGCAGATCGACCTCGGGCGCGTGGTCTTTGACGAATTGGTCCCAGCGCGCTCGCCCGAACGGCGCGAATCGGTCGCTTTCCACCATCCGGAATGGGCTGCCCATGGAGATGACCTGCCGAACCTTCTCCGGCCGGTCTCGGGCCAGCATGCGCCCGTAGATTCCGCCGAGACTCCACCCGATGATGGTGATCTTGGCGTCGTAAGCGGCGTACAGCTCGTCCACTCGGGCCCGCATGCCAGCCAGCGTCTCTTCGCTGGCGCCGAGGTTTCGGCCCAGGCCCCATCCGCGAGCGTCATAGCCGTGACGGCGCAGGCCCCATCGCAAGATCGTTGTCAGGCCATCCCCGACCAGGCCGCCGGGAAGGCACAAGATCGCATGCGGCTCGCCAAGTGGATAGATCCGGCGCAACACCGGCGCCAAAGCGAAGAAGCTCGCATACTCTGCCGGGAAACGTAGCTCCATCAGTCTTTGCCGGAGAGTAAACGGTCCGACTGCTGGACGTCCGGGGACTATCGCCTGGCTCATCGCCTTCCTGACTTCCGTTGGTTAGCCACTGCCGCGCGGTATAACTGCTCGAACTCGGTGTAGATGCACTCTTCGTAGCGCTGCGGATCCGGCAACATGTCCCGGCACCCGACAAAGAACATGGTGAACGCCCCGTCATAACTGGCGTGAATGTTGATGAGCCCCAACCCGTCGAGCACCGGGCCCAGACCCAGAAGGTGGGTCAGCCTCGCAGGCCCCAGATAGAGCGGCTCGGCGGGCCCGGCCATGCCGGTCACGGCGGTGTTGAACATCCCTGCCAGCCCGTTGCTCGACCGGGTGCTGGCCAGGGTAACGACGCGAAAGATCGGTGCCACCATGATTTCGGGCACGATGTCG
>JAVROZ010000843.1:0-2517 GCA_032162485.1 Mycobacterium sp. | reverse complement strand
TTCCAAGTTGCCAAGCGCCATCGAGGAAATGCTGCGCTGGACGTCGCCCGTGAAGAACATGTGCCGCACGCTGACCGCCGACACCACTTTCCACGGAACCGACATGCGCAAGGACGAGAAGATCATGCTGATGTTCGAGTCGGCGAACTTCGACGAGGCGCAGTTCGGCGACCCGGAGAACTTCCGGATCGATCGAAATCCGAACAGTCACTTGGCGTTCGGTTTCGGAACTCACTTCTGCCTTGGCAACCAGCTGGCCCGCCTCGAGCTGTCGATGATGACCAAGCGAGTGCTGGAGCGACTGCCCGATCTGCGCTTGGCGGACGATGCGGCCGTGCCGCTGCGGCCCGCCAACTTCGTCAGCGGCCCGGAGGCGATGCCGGTGGTGTTCACCCCGACCGCGCGGGTGCTCGCGACAGGCTGAGCTCCTCGTGCGAGGTCCACTGCTCAGGCGAAGTCCAACGCTTCGATCGTCGCAACGGCACCTTCGTGCGTTGGCCGATTCGCGCCACCGATGACGTAAACGGTGTTGCCGACCGCGGCGACCACTTCGCCGTGACGTGGGGTTGGCATCGGCGCCAACGCGGTCCACTTTGCTTCGGCGATGTCGTACATCTCTGCGGTGGCTAGCACCTGAGTCGGGTCCTCGCCACCGGCCGCCACGATCCTGCCGTCGACGAACGCGGCGCCGTAACTTCCGCGTGGCGTCGGCATGTCGTTGAGGGTGGTCCAGGTATTCGATTGGGGATCGAACCGCTCGAATGCGGCGGAGTTCTTGTCGGCGGACAGGAATCGGCCCCCGACGGCGTACACGTAGGTGCCGTCGGATACCGCAGCCAGGTGTTCGCGCGGAATCGGCAGTTCGGCGGCGTCCTTCCATGCCCTTCCGTCGAAGATCTCCGTCTGCGGGACGGTCTGCTTGGCGTTCTGGCCGCCGACGACGATGAGCTTGTCTCCGACCACGGCAGCCGCGGCGGCTGCTCTGGCGTGGGTGAGGCTCGGCAACTCCACCCAGCTGCCCCCGCGCAACGCAAATACCTTGTTCGTTGCCTGCGAGAGGTTTTCGCTCGCGCCACCGATGACCACCACCTCCCCGCGGTAGGTCGTGGCGGTGGCGTGGTGCAGCGGGACGGGCAGAGGCGGTCCCGGCTGCCAGACGCCGGTCTGCGGGTCGTAACTCTCGACCGTCTGAAGGGCGGCCCCGTCGCGCAGGCCACTGATGACCCAGATCTTGCCGTCGGCGACCGCCCACGCCATCATCAGCCTCGCGGTTGGCGCGTCTGGCAGCGTTCGCCACTGCGCCGCCGGTTGGAGTTTGCGCGGCGCGAGCTTGAGGGCTTCGGCCGACGAGGTCGGCGCACTGTCGCCGGCGTCCGTCGATCCGCCGATCGCGTACACCGTCTTCGCCACGGCGGCCACGGCCATGCCGTGCCGAGCAGTTGCCATGTCCGGCAGGCCGGCCCAGGATTTCGCGGCCAGATCGAAGACCGCAACGCTTTTGAGGACCTGTCCTCCGGACAGCCCGCCGGCCGCCACCATGCGTCCGTCGGCGATCGTCACGCCGAGTTCGCTTCGCGCGTCGGGTAGGTCCTGCAATTTCGTCCACGTGTCCGCGGCCGGGTCGTATGCCTCGACCGAGGCGAGGTCCGACGTCGCGTCGGTTCCACCCACTGCGTACAGCAACCTGCCGTCGGATGCGGCACCCAACATCTTTCGCGGAGTCGGTATTTCGGCGCCAAGTGCCCAGGAGGTACCGTCGAAGATCTCGGTAGTCTTCAACAGTGCGCCGTTCGCGCCGACGCCGCCGGTGATGATGATGCGGTCCCCGACCACGGCCGCTGCCGCCGCTGCCCGAGGCGCCAGCATGTGGGGGAGCTGCACCCAGCTACCGTTGACCACTCGCCAAACCTGATCGGATGCAATCGCATTGGCGCCCGAAGTCTGCCATCCGCCGAGGACCACCGGGTTCCCCTGCCAGGTCACGGCCATCGCATGCTGAACCGGCACGGGTAGGTCGCTGCCGCCCTTCCAGTTGTCGATGACCGGGTCGTACCCCTCGTGTCGGTCACTGATGGCGCCGTCCCCGGCGAGCCCGCCGAAGATCCACACCGTGCCGTCGGTTTGCGTGGTCGCCGCCGCGGTTCGCGCCATGCGCGCGTTCGTGATCGGCTGCCATCCGGCTTGCGCCTCGGCGCTCGCTTGTTGGGCGGGCGCTGGGCCGGCGTCCGAGTCGCGCAGGAACACGAAGTACACCCCTGTGGCGACCAACAGCAGCACCACGACCGCAGCCAAACCGGCCAGCAACATCGGCCTGCGGTTCGGTTTCTCGCCGCTGTCCGACCACCATTCCGGGGCAGCGGGACCTGGCCGCCACTCGGATGCCACGACCGGCGGCGGCCCAGGAACAATTGGGAGTGCGACCGATTGCACGATGCTGTCCGTTTCCGCAGTCTGCTCGGGCAGCCGCGACAGCTGGGACGTGGCTGAAACTGGCTGACCTGCCGCAGGGCTCACTGG
>JAVROZ010000842.1:0-4793 GCA_032162485.1 Mycobacterium sp. | reverse complement strand
GACGGACACCAGCCAGATTCCGGTGATGAACAGCGTCAACCGGTCCAGGTTCTTCTCCACGACCGTCGACCCGGACAGGCTGGATTGCACACCGCCACCGAACAGGGTCGAAAGGCCGCCACCCTTGGCGCGGTGCAACAGCACCAGCAACACCACCAGCACGCTGGTGACCACGAGGGTGATCTGTAGGCCCAGTTCCATAACGGGCAGCCTACCTAACCGCCCCCCGACAACAGGCGCCGACCGCGTGGGTCGCTAATACTGGGACACATGGCAGAGGTTTCTGATTCCGCGCTGGACCCGATCGGCGACGTCCATCGGACGGCGCTGGGGCGGGAGGCGACCGAGCCGATGCGCGCCGACATCAGGCTGCTGGGAGCGATCCTCGGTGACACCGTGCGCGAGCACAACGGTGAGGAGGTATTCAACCTTGTCGAGCGTGCGCGGGTGGAATCCTTCCGGGTGCGGCGCTCAGAAATCGACCGGACCGAGATATCCCGCATGTTCGACGGCATCGACATTCACCAGGCGATCCCGGTCATTCGCGCGTTCACCCATTTCGCGTTGTTGGCCAACGTGGCCGAAGACATCCACCGGGAACGCCGCCGTAGCATTCACGTCGCCGCCGGCGAGCCCCCGCAGGACAGCAGCCTGGCCGCCACCTACGTGAAACTCGACGAGGCCGACCTGGACGCGGCGACGGTCGCCGACGCTCTCACGGGCGCGCTGGTGGCTCCTGTGATCACCGCCCACCCGACCGAGACCCGGCGGCGCACCGTCTTCCTCACCCAGCACCGCATCACCGAACTGATGCGCATGCACGCAGAGGGTCACACCGAGACCGACAGCGGCCGCAGCATCGAGCTCGAGTTGCGCCGCCAGATCCTCACCCTGTGGCAGACCGCGATCATCCGGCTGTCGCGCCTGCAGATCAGCGACGAGATCGCGGTGGGGCTGCGGTATTACCCGGCGTCGTTTTTCGAGGTCATTCCGAAGGTCAATGCCGAACTCAGAGAGGCGCTGCAAGCGCGCTGGCCGGACGTGTTGTCCGGGCCGATGCTGCGGCCGGGTTCGTGGATCGGGGGCGACCGTGACGGCAACCCGAACGTCACCGCCGAGGTGGTCCGACTGGCCACCGGCAGTGCCGCCTTTACCGCGCTCGCCCATTACTTGGCCGAACTCGACCACCTCGAGCAGGAGCTGTCGATGTCGTCGCGCTTGCTGCAGGTGACTCCCGAGCTCGCCGAACTGGCCGACGGCTGTCAGGACAAAGCGCGCGCCGACGAGCCGTACCGGCGGGCGCTGCGGGTTGTTCGCGCCCGACTGAGCGCCACCGCCGTCGAGATCCTGGACGAGGAACCGCTACAGCTGCTCGACCTGGGCTTGCCGGCGTATGCCACGCCGGACGAGCTGCGCGCCGACCTCGACACCATCGACGCTTCGCTGCGGAGCCATGGCAGCGCGGTGCTGGCCGATGACCGGCTGGCGTTGTTGCGTGAAGGCGTGCACGTCTTCGGGTTTCATTTGAGTGGCCTGGACCTTCGACAGAACTCCGATGTCCACGAGGAGGTGGTGGGCGAACTGCTGGCCTGGTCCGGCGTACACGACGACTATGCGTCGCTGCCCGAAGACGAGCGGGTCGAGTTGCTGGTGACCGAACTGAGCACCCGCCGTCCTCTCGTCGGTGACCGGGCGCAACTGTCCGACCTGGCGCGCAAGGAACTCGACATCATCGGCGCTGCCACCCACGCCGTCGAAACCTATGGTCCGGCAGCGGTTCCCAACTACGTCATCTCGATGTGCCAGTCGGTGTCCGACATCCTGGAGACGGCGATCCTGATGAAAGAAGCCGGTCTGCTCGATGCTTCTGGAGACGAACCGTACTGTCCGGTCGGCATCTCGCCGCTCTTCGAGACCATCGACGACCTGCAGAACGGCGCGACGATTCTGCAAGCGATGCTGGAACTTCCGCTCTACCGAGCCATGGTGGCCGCCCGCGGTGACATGCAGGAAGTGATGCTGGGTTACTCCGACTCCAACAAAGATGGCGGATATATGGCCGCCAACTGGGCGGTCTATCGCGCCGAACTCGCGCTGGTCGAAGCCGCCCGAAAAGCCGGAATTCGGTTGCGGCTCTTTCATGGTCGCGGTGGCACCGTTGGGCGCGGCGGCGGACCCAGCTACCAGGCCATCCTGGCGCAGCCGCCGGGTGCGGTGAACGGCTCGTTGCGGCTCACCGAGCAGGGCGAGGTGATCGCCGCCAAATACGCCGAACCGCAGATGGCCCGGCGCAATCTGGAGAGCTTGGTGGCAGCGACACTGGAGTCGACGCTGCTGGATGTCGAAGGCCTCGGTGACGCGGCGGAGCCGGCGTACGCGGTGATGGGCGAGATCGCCAGCCTGGCACAGCGCGCATACGCCGAATTAGTGCACCACACACCGGGTTTCGTCGAATACTTTCTGGCCTCCACACCGGTCAGCGAGATCGGGTCGCTCAACATCGGCAGCCGGCCGACCTCGCGCAAGCCCACCTCGTCGATCGCGGACCTGCGCGCCATCCCGTGGGTGCTGGCGTGGAGCCAGTCGCGGGTGATGCTGCCCGGTTGGTACGGCACTGGCTCGGCGTTCGAGAAATGGATCGCGGCGGGCCCAGAAAGCGAGGAAGACCGCTTGGCGGTCCTGCACGAACTGTACGAGCGGTGGCCGTTCTTCCGCAGTGTGCTGTCAAACATGGCGCAGGTGATGGCCAAGAGCGACTTGGGCCTGGCCGCCCGCTATGCGGAGCTGGTGGATGATGAATCATTGCGCCGCAGGGTATTTGACAAGATTGTCGACGAGCATCAGCGAACGATCGCCATGTACAAACGGATTACCGGCGAGGAGGACCTGCTGGCCGACAACGCGGCGCTGGCGCGTTCGGTGTTCAATCGTTTCCCGTACTTGGAGCCGCTGAACCATCTTCAGGTTGAGTTGCTGCGCCGCTATCGCTCGGGCGAAGATGACGAACTGGTGCAGCGCGGCATCCTGCTGACAATGAACGGCTTGGCCAGCGCACTCAGAAACAGCGGGTAAAACGGGCGTTTGGGCCGCACCTCAGTGGGTCGAGTAGCGAACGGGGCACCGTCCGTCGGCGCGGGCGACGCCACCGATCTGGGCCGGGACCGGTTGGGGATGCGTCGACCAACCCGGCGTGATCTGGTAGCCGCGCAACAGATGCGTGGTCGCCGTCGTCATGGCGGCCAATGAGAAGGGCTGGGCCGGGCACGAATGCCGTCCGTGCCCGAAGGCCGTCACCAGCATCGGTGAGGCCAGAGCGTCTTGTTCGGAAAGCCTGTGCCGCGTCCACCGATTCGGGTCCCACTGATCGAGCCCCGGTGCCGCCGAGGTGTTGAGCAACGGCAACAGGGTGGCGATCGTCCAGCCCGGCGGAACCTGATAGGTGACCTCGCCGGTATCCAAGTCCACCGGAGTCAAGACGGTGCGGGCCATGATCGAGCGTTGCGCCAGCCGCGTCGACTCCAGCGCACAGCGCTGCGCGAAGTCGCCAGCATCCTTGCCGCCGTCGCGAATTCGCTCCTGAGACGCAGGGTGTTCGAGTAGGTCGACCAACGCCCAGCCAAGTGCGGCCGCCAGATTGGACATCGATGCGATGTGGATCAGAGCGACGTCGAGCCCGATCCCGCGGAGTCGAACGTCCTGTTCCTCTGCCCGCCATGCCGCTACGATCCTGCCGAACAGAGCCGAGCCGTCGGTATCACCAGCCTCGAACCGGGCCACGGCCGCGGCGATGGTATCGGCGACGTCGTCCAGCGCGGCTCGCTCGGCGCGCTTGTCGCTCGCGGCCACAGCCGCCATCCTGTCCGGGTGCACGAACGAATCGGCGCCGTCGAGGGTGTCGAGGGCGCCGACCAGGCGCTCGAAGGCGTCGCCATCGGCTGATCCGGGACCCGCCCACGAGGCCAGGTTCATGCGGTGGGCAAGCCGCCGGGTCAGATCGAAGACGTCCGCCGAACCTGTCGGCCCCAGTTCGACGCAGGTCCGCTCGAGTGCCCGATCCAGGTTGGCCAGGTACAGGGCAACGTCGTCACGGCGAAACAGCGTGCCGGGCAAGGTGCGACGTCCTGCGAAGATCTCCTCGGGAAGCTTGCGCCGCAACATCAGGTAATCGGCGACACCCTTGCTGGCCGTCTCTTCAGTGAGTGCGTAGAACGATTCGACGCCAGTGGGGGAGAACGTGAACAGGTAGTGGTCCGCACCGCTTTGCACGACGAACGTGTCGCCATACCGTTCGCGCGCCGCTGCGATCGCGGCGACCGCATCGCCGACAGCCATGTCCCATGGCAGTCCGGTTCCCTCCGCGTGAGGCGGGGCAGGAACCGGGTAAGCACCGGTCACGAGTTATTGCGCAGGCCGGTTCCGCAACTTGTCCATTACCCCGCGGAACACGTGCTCGGTCGCCGAGATCGGCGTCATCATGGTTTCGCCCCAGCTCACGATGTTGTCCATACGCTCCAGAATCGCCTCCACCGGCTGGAGCACTCCCAGCAGCCTTTTGGCGAGGTCGTCCAGGCTGGACAAGGTTGCGTCCAAATGCTCCAAGGCGCCTTCCATGCGCTCGACCGTGGAGTTGAGCGCTGTCAGCGACCTGTTGAGTTCTACCAGGGAGGTGCTGAGACCGTCGAGGACGTCCTCGACCTGCTCCACCGTCTTGTCGGCATTCAATGCCGCTTGGGTCAGCGTCTTCACTCTTTGCCGAGCTGGCGTCGGGCGGCCACCGCTTCTGTCTGCCATGA
>JAVROZ010000841.1:0-5091 GCA_032162485.1 Mycobacterium sp. | reverse complement strand
GGCCGTTCCGACCTGCGCGTCGGGATACTTCGAGCAGACAACCTCGTAGGTCGCGAGCACGATCGGGTACGAGCCGGGCTGGTTCGGCCGGTAAAACGAGATCGTGTCGAACGCGAGGTCGTTGCCCTCCCTGACGAACCAGGCAGCGGAAATCGTCTTGCCCACCGAGTCGGTGTCCAGTGCCACCGGGGCCGGTCCGGCTGATGTGACGACCCTGGCCACCTTCAACTGTTGCGCTTGGGCGAACGACCACTCGACGTATCCGATCGACCCCTGGGCGCCTTTGACGGCCGCGGCGGCGCCGTCGTTGCCTCGGGCGCCCTCGCCGACACCACCTTGGAATTGCTTGCCGGCGCCTTTGCCCCACGCGCCGTTGGCAGCCGTATCGAGATAGCGCTGAAAGTTATCCGTGGTCCCGGAATCGTCGCTGCGGAACACGACGTGAATGGGCCCAGCGGATAAGGCGACACCCACGTTCAGCGCCTGGATGGCAGGATCATTCCAGGTGGTAATGCTTCCGTTGAAGATGTTGGCCGCGGTCGGACCATCGAGATTCAGCGATGCAAGACCGTTGACGTTGTAAGCGATGGCGATGGGGCCGAACACCATCGGCAGGTTCCACACCGGTGAGCCGCACCGCTGCGAGGCCCTGCCGTACTCGTCCTTGCTGAGCGGCGAATCCGAACCGCCGAAATCGGTTTGGTTACCCAAAAAATCACTAATTCCAGCACCGGAACCATTGGGCGTGTAATTCAATGACTGCCCCGGACAAGCTTGTTCGAACGCCTTTACAAAGCGGGTCATTGCATTTTCTTGGGCGGTAGAACCGCTCGCCTTTAGAGTCGGCCTGCCGCCGCAAGAAACATTCGCCGCCGATGTGCGCGGTGTCGAACTTCCACCGGTAGCCTTATTGTCATTGTCACAGGCCGACAACGTTACCGCGGCCGCGACCAGAATGCTCAGGGCGGCGCCAAAACTGTTGATTTTCAATTCATTTAATCGACGGCAAGCTCTTGTCTTCCCGTAGTCATGACGCATGGTACAAATCATCCTGCAGGTAAGTGCTTTCGGCGAACGCTGGGGATGGCAGGATTCACGATTTAAGCCATAGTTTTCGTCCGGTACACGGTACGGACACCTCGGTGTTCGCTCGCCGTGGGCTGACATGCAATGATTGCAATGTAAGCAGTATGTTACGCAAGCTCATTCAGTGGGTATGTTACGTAAGCGCTTTGAGCAGGGAGGTGTCAGCCATGACGACAAGCCGAGTCGTCTCGCCCAGACCGCTGCTGACCGGCCTTTGCTCGGTGGTCGCGCTGCTCGGCCTCGCAGTCGCGACACCGACGGCACATGCCGACGGAGTCGACGATCAATTTCTGAATGCGGTGAAATCGAAGGACATCAACTTCGCCTCACCGCAAGCCGCAATCCTGGCCGGTCATCAGGTGTGCAATGAACTTGATCAGGGCAAGCAAAAGGGCGACGTCGCCAATGATGTGGCAAGCACCAGCAACCTGGACGGCTATCACGCCGGCTTTTTCGTCGGCCTGAGCATCGCCGCGTTCTGCCCGAGGCATCACGCATCAAATTAAGTTTCTGTTTCGCACGCGCGACCTGACTCAGAGCACGCTTAGACTTTGGCGACACGCCTCACGGGAGCCATGAGTGATCGCCAAAGCACTATTAATCGTCGCAGTTTTGCTGTGCGCTACGGCAGGCGCGGCCAGTCCGCAGGCCAGCGCGGACCCGAACTATTACGGCGTCCTCAGCTGCAGCAGCTGCGAAGCGGGCCCCCCTGTCGGGTTCGCTTACACCGATCAGGTCAATGCGGGGATCCGGGACGGCCTTACTGAGTTGCCGGGCATCCCGGACTAATCCGCCAGCCACATCGGCTGCCGACGACTGACGAATTTCAAGCGCGACCCGGTGATCGGATCGTCGAACTCGATACGCTGCGCCAGTAATTGCAGCGGCGTACTGAAGTCATCATCGGCGACGGCAAGCACGTTGGGGTACAACGGATCTCCGATGATCGGCAGCCCCAGCGAAGCCATGTGCACGCGTAGCTGGTGGGTACGTCCGGTGCGCGGTGTCAGCCGATACAGACCGTTCGGCGCCAGCAGTTCCACCAGCGTCTGCGCATTCGGCACCCCAGGCTCACAAACCGCCTGCAACTGGCCGCGGCGCTTGATGATCCGGTTGCACACCACCCGCGGCAGCTCGAGTTCCGGATCGACCGCTGCCCGGGCGAAATAGGTTTTGTCGACCGCACCCCGGGCGAAGAGGGTTTGATACCTGCCGCGCAGTTCGCGCCGGGTGGTGAACAGCAGCACCCCGGCAGTAAGCCGGTCCAGGCGGTGGGCCGGGCTGAGTTCGGGCAGGGCCAGCTCGCGGCGCAGCAGCACCAGCGCGGTCTGAGCGACGTGGCGTCCCCGGGGCATCGTGGCCAGAAAGTGTGGTTTGTCGACGACGACGATGTTCGCGTCCCGGTAGAGCACGGGTAGGTCGAAGGGCACCGGCACTTCGTCGTCGGGCAGATCCCGGTAGAGATACACGCTGGCGCCGGCCGACAGCACCGTCGCGTCGTCGACCACTGCGCCGTCGGCATCGACGACCTCGCCGGCCAGGACCTTGGCCCGGGCCCCGTCGCCGAATCGTGCGGTCAGTTCGGCCAGCACCGGCCCGCCGCGCAGCCGAACGCGCGCCGGCCCCAATCCGTCGCGAACCGGGAGCGGAGCGGGTCTCACCGACTGAACCGGGAAACACTCAATTGAGCGGCACCGGCTCGAGGATCTCGGCGCGCGCCTCGGGTGCGCTGGCGCGCAACTCGTCGGCCGACACATCGTCGGGCTGGGCCTGCGAGAGCACCTCGGCCGTCACCCGGGCCTGATAGTTCGCGACCTCGCGGTCGACGTCGGCGGCGCTCCAGCCCAGCACGGGCGCGACCAGGTCGGCCACCTCGCGGGCGCACTCGACGCCGCGGTGCGAATATTCGATCGAGATGCGCATCCGGCGGGCCAGGATGTCCTCGAGATGCAGGGCTCCCTCGGCCGCGGCGGCATACACGGCTTCCACCTTGAGGTAGCCCGGCGCCTCCTTGATCGGGCCCAACAAGCTGGCGTCCTTGGTCGCCAACCCGAGGACCTCGTCGATCAGCGACCCGTAGCGATCCAGCAGGTGGCGTACCCGGTAGGGGTGCAGACCTCGCATCGCGCCGACATTCTCGGTCTGGTTGATCAGGGCGAAGTAGCCGTCGGCGCCCATCAGCGGCACCTTCTCGGTGATCGACGGCGCGACTCTGGTCGGGATGAACTCAGCCGCGGCGTCGACCGCGTCGGCCGCCATCACCCGGTAGGTGGTGTACTTCCCGCCCGCGATAGCGACCAGCCCGGCAGCGGGCACCGCAACGGCGTGCTCCCTGGACAGCTTGGACGTCTCCTCGCTCTCCCCGGCCAGCAACGGCCGCAGCCCGGCATAGACACCGTCGATGTCCGCGTGCGTCAGGGGTGTGGCCAGCACGCTGTTGACTGTCCCGAGGATGTAGTCGATGTCCGCCTTGGTCGCCGCCGGATGAGCCAGGTCGAGGTTCCAGTCGGTATCGGTGGTGCCGATGATCCAGTGGCTGCCCCACGGGATGACGAACATCACCGACTTCTCGGTGCGCAGGATGATCGCGACGTCGCTGACGATGCGGTCTCTCGGCACCACCACGTGCACGCCCTTGGACGCGCGCACTTTGAAGCGGCCGCGCTGTTTCGACAGCGCCTGAATCTCGTCGGTCCACACGCCGGTCGCGTTGATCACCACGTGGCCGCGCACCTCGGTGACCGCGCCGTCCTCGGAGTCACGCACCCGCACGCCGGTGACCCGATCCGCTTCGCGCAGCAATGCGACCACCTGGGTGGAGGATCGAACCACCGCGCCATAGTGCGCCGCGGTGCGCGCGACCGTCATGGTGTGCCGAGCGTCGTCGACAACGGTGTCGTAGTAGCGGATTCCGCCGATCAGCGAGCTGCGCTTCAGCCCAGGGCTCAGTCGCAAAGCCCCTGCGCGGGTCATATGTTTCTGCGCGGGAACAGATTTCGCGCCACCCAGGCTGTCGTAGAGGAAGATGCCCGCGGCCATGTACGGACGTTCCCAACCACGCTTGGTCAGCGGGAACAAGAAGGGCAGCGGCTTGACCAGATGCGGCGCCAGCGTGGTGAGCGACAGCTCACGCTCATAGAGCGCCTCGCGGACCAGGCCGAATTCCAGCTGTTCGAGATAGCGCAGACCACCGTGGAACATCTTCGAGGATCGGCTCGATGTGCCCGACGCCAAGTCCCGCGCCTCGACCAGAGCCACTTTGAGCCCGCGGGTGGCGGCATCCAACGCGCAGCCGGAGCCCACCACCCCGCCGCCGATGACCACCACGTCGAATTGCTCGGTACCGAGTCGCTGCCAGGCCACTGCGCGCTGCTCAGGTCCCAACCATGCAGGCGGCTCGTTCTCCGGTCCGTGGATCGGGTTGCTCACGACAACAGACTCCTGTCGGTTACTCGTCGGTAACGGTGCTCAGCCCAGGCTAGTTGCTTTGCGTCCTCGAGTCAGCGTCAATCCAGATCGTCATGCGCCATCAGGCGGCGGGCGGCCTCCGTGATCGAACCGGACAAGGACGGGTAAACGGCCAGCGTCTGCGCCAATTCGTTGACCGTGATGCGGTTCTGCACGGCCACGGCGATCGGCAGGATCAGCTCCGAGGCGATTGGTGCCACCACCACCCCGCCGATCACCACGCCGGTCGATTTCCGGCAGAAGATCTTGACGAAACCCTGCCGCAGCCCCGACATCTTCGCCCGCGCATTGGTGTGCAGCGGCAGCATGATGGTTCGCGCGCTGAACGACCCGTCATCGATCGCCGATTGCGGCACACCGACCGCGGCGATCTCGGGCCGGGTGAACACCGTCGCCGCGACCGTGCGCAATCGGATCGGGCTGACGCCCTCGCCCAGCGCGTGATACATCGCGATCCGGCCCTGCATCGCGGCCACCGAGGCCAGCAGCAGCAGACCCGTGCAGTCGCCCGCGGCATAGATGCCGGCCACCGACGTC
>JAVROZ010000840.1:0-5403 GCA_032162485.1 Mycobacterium sp. | reverse complement strand
GATTCCAGCGAGAGGCTCGGGCCAGCGCGCTGCCGACGCCGCGAATGCCCGCGGGCGGGTAGCGGGTGGCGGTGACCGCTGCCGATGCGGCAGCCGGATCGTCGATCATCGGGACGATGAGGTTTTGTGCGCCGATGTCCAGCAGCCGCTTGATGGATACGGGGTCGGCGGACGGCGGACGTACCAGCACGTCGACGTCGGGGTATCCGGCCAGCACCTGCAGTTGCTCGAGCGTGGTGCACAGGTCGTTGGGCGCGTGTTCCTGATCCAGCAGCACCCAGTCGATTCCGGATCCCGCGCAGATCTCGGTGACGTAGCCGCTGCCCGAGGCCAGCCACATGCCGAACCGCGGCCCGCCGCTAGCGATGCGCTCCGTCCACCGGTTCATCACGCGGGCCCTCGGTCGAAAGCCACCGAGACCGTGCCCAGCGGCCCGTAATCGGCCACGAAGGTGTCCCCCGGCTCGGCGAACACCGGCTTGGTAAACGATCCGGATAGGATCACCTCGCCGCGTTGCAGCGAAACACCGTGTGGAGCAAGTCGATTCGCTAACCACGCGACACCGTTTCCGGGATGATTGAGCACGGCGGCCGCCACCCCGGACTCCTCGATCGTGCCGTTGCGCAGCAGCAGCGCCGCCACCCAGCGCAGGTCAATGTCCAGCGGCCGCACCACCCTCCCGCCCAGGACCAGACCCGCGTCGGCCGCGTTGTCGGCGATGGTGTCGACGATGGTGCGCAGGTGACCGGTCTCAGGATCCGACATCTGCACCCTGGCGTCGAGGATCTCGAGTGCGGGGGTAACGAATTCGGTGGCCCGCAGCACGTCGAAGAGTGTGACGCCCGGCCCGCGGAGCTCCTCGCCCAGCACGAACGCCAGCTCGACCTCGACGCGCGGCCTAATGAATCGGCCCAGTGGGACGCTGCCCCCGTCCACGACGAACATGTCGTCGAACAGCGCGCCGTAGTCGGGTTCGTCGATCGACACCGCGCGCTGCATCACCTTCGACGTCAGCCCAATCTTGCGGCCCTTGACTTCTCGGCCGTCGGCGACCTTCAGCGCGACGAGTGCCCGCTGGACCGCGTAGGCGTCCTCGATCGTCATGTCGGGATAGTCCAGCGACAGCTGCCGGATCGGCGTGCGGTTCTGCTCGGCCTCGTACAGCCGCCGCGCAATGTCCGCGAGCTCGTGCTCGGCCGGCCGACTCATCGCGTCAGGAACTCCACAGCTGCCGCATTGAATGACTCAGGATCCTCGAAGTGCGGCCAATGCCGCACTGAGGGCATCTCAAACACCTCGGAATTGGGGATCAGCTCCGCGATGGTGCGTGCAGTGTCCTGATAAACGCCGTGGTCCTTACCCGAGGCCACGATCATCACCGGCGAGGCGATGCCGCGCCACTTGTCGTCGGGAATCAAATTGCGGTGTCGTACCTTCTCGTCCTGCAGGATCAGCAGCCGGTCGATGGTGTTGCGGGTGTCCTCCCGTCGGTATACCGCCTGGCGCACGCCGATCAGGTCGGGCAGCCGGTTGCTCTCATCGGCGATCAGATGGGCGAACACGGCGTGCAGCGATTCCCACGTCGGCTCGTTGACCGCTTTGGTTCGTTCCGCCCGGATGCGCGCCATGTTCGACGCCGACGCCTCCCGTCCGGCCGGCGACATCAGGATCACCTTGTCCACTCGGTCGGGATACCCGACGGCCATTGCAGACGCGACGAACGCACCCAGCGACATAGCGACGACGTTGGCCGAGGTCATGCCGAAGTGGTCCATCACCCCCAGCACGTGCTCGGCATAGATCGCGATCTCGTAGTCATAATCCGGCTTGTCGGAGAATCCGTTGCCGACCATGTCGATGGCCACGCAATGGAATTGCTCGGAGAGCGCGGCCAGGTTCGGTGCGAACGTCTCCCAGTGCCCGCCCGTGCCGTGCAACAGGATGACGTGCGGCCGGTCCGGGCTCCCAGCTTCGGCGTATCGCGTGCGGACGTCCACGCCGTTGACCGGGATCTCGACGAATCCCTGCCGAAAATCCAGTTCCTTGAGATACATCCAGAGGCTGCGGTAATCCTCGGTGTCCAACCGGCTGACGCCGTCGGTGTCGGTCTCCGATGTCTGCGATTGGGTCATGTCACCCTTCTCACCCTGTTTCTGACAGCATTGTCAACTTATACCGTCTGCGTTCGCCGTGTCCATCATGGTCGTACAAACGATATGTTCGCATGTAGATAAACACTTACGCCAGCCTCGAAGGTAGCCAATCGCAGCCATGCGCTTCGTTAATCTCCATTGATTCTGACAGTCATATGCGGTAAAACTGGGCAGGTGGACACTCCGCCGGGACGCCGCGAGCTCGCCGAGCTGGTAAATGAGTTCGCGGCTGTACGGGTGTCCCTGGACGTCAGCGGCAACGGTCCGCGCTTGCTCGTGGAGGACCTCGAGGGCGGCGAGCAAGTGTTCTTGTGCCCACTGGAGTTGTCCAGCTTCACCCTGGCCACACCGGAAGACCGCGAGGAGTGGCTGCGGGTGGGTAATTACCGCGGTGAACGTCGACCAAAGGAGCAGCCGTGAGCACCCCGGATGTCAACCTGGTCGGGTTGGGCATGACCCGGATGTCGCTTCGGCCCGGCACCACACCACTAGAATTGGCCGCCGAGGCGAGCACGGCCGCCCTGGCCGACGCCGGAATCGGGCGTGCCGACGTGGACGGGCTTCTGGTCGGCTCCTCGCAGGGAATCCGGCCGGACAGGCTGGGTGTCGGATTCGCCGCGCAGGGCGGCTTCTCGGACCTGCGCCTACTCGAGCACGTCGAGATCAAGGGCGCCACAACGATCGCCATGATCCAGCGCGCGCGACATGCGATCACCACAGGTGAGGCGTCCACCGTGCTGTGCGTGTTCGCCGACGCCCCGCTGGTGGCCGGCCAAGGGGCGGGATCGACATACGCGCAGAGCGGCGGCAACGTGGGCGTGCGCGGGTTGGAGCGGGCCTCGGGGCTACTCGGGTCGGTGCCAACGTACGCGCTGCTGACCCAGCGCTGGCTGCACGTGACGGGCACTGGCACGGACGCACTGCGCGCGGTGGCTACCACGGCGCGCACTTGGGCACAAGGTAATCCCGACGCGGTCAACCGGGAACCGCTCGACGACGCCGGCTACGACGCGAGCCCGATGATCGCGGAACCGCTGCGGTTGCTGGACTGTGCACGGCCGGTGAACGGGGCGGTTGCGGTAGTGCTGACTTGCCGCACATCGGTTGGCACTCAGCGACTTCGCGTGCGCGGCACCGGCCGGCACCATCCGCTGCGGCGGCGGCGCGCGGGAGCCGAGTCCTGGTTCGGGGGCGGTGGTCAGGCCGTCGACAACGCGCTCGGGCAGGCTGGCATGATGCGGTCGGACCTCGACGTCGCCGAACTCTACGACCCGTTTTCGATTGTGACCCTGGTGCTGCTCGACGAGTACCGGCTCACCGGCGCGCTACCTGCCGGCGAGTTCGTGCGAGACGGCCACACCGGGCCAGGCGGCACACTGCCGACCAACACCGGCGGTGGTCAGCTCTCCGGCTTCTACCTGCAGGGCATGACGCCGCTGGCCGAAGCCGTAATCCAGCTGCGTGGCACCGGCGGCGCACGCCAAGTTCCCGCCGCCACGGTCGCTTTGGTCGGTGGCATCGGCGGCCGACTCGACCACCACGCGGCGCTTGTGCTGGAGCGGGCGGCATGAGCGCCGTCGTCAAGCCCACCGAGCAGGCACTGGAAGACTGGTTGCTCGATTCTTCGCTGGCGCCGGTGGCCGCCACTGATCGGCTGACGCCGCTCTATCAGGCGGCGAGGCGCGGCGAGCTCGCGCTACCCTTCTGCGCGGCGTGTGCCGAGCCGCTCGAACTCGAACAGCAAATCTGCGACTGCTGCGGATCCGGGGAATACCTTTGGCGCGCAGTCGAACTGCGTGGAACCGTACACGCCGCCACGCTGATGCACCGGCGCGAGCCGGGGTTGGTGCGCGCGCACCGCCCCTACCCCATCGTCGATGTCGAGCTGACGAGCGGGCACCGCCTGGTGATGACCACCGCACTCCCCACGCACACGACACCGCCGATCGGCGGCGCGGTGCTCATCGGCTTTCGCCGACTTGGCGACGTCGCAATACCAGCCATCGACACCCTGGAGGACGAGTGACGACACTCGAACCAGCTCCAAACCTCGACGATTTCGACGTCAGCAAGGTTGTCCGAAGTGACCGAGTGCACGGGTCGGTGTACACGTCGGCCGACATCTTCCGCCGCGAGATGGACAGCATCTTCAAGACCGGTTGGGTCTTCGTGGCTCACGAAAGCGAGGTGAGTGAACGGGGCGACTACCTCACCAGGATGATCGGCAACGATCCGGTCGTCGTGATGCGGGGCAAGGACGGTGTCGTCCGGGTGGTGCTCAACCGGTGCACGCACCGCGCCAACAAGCTGTGCAACGCCGAGAAGGGCAACGCCAACTCGTTCCGGTGCCCGTATCACGGGTGGACGTTCAACAACACCGGTGCGCTGCAAGGCGTTCCGATGCGAGAAGGGTACGGGGAGGCATTCAACGAGATCCGTTCCGAACTGGGCCTTGCCCAGGCTCCGCGGGTCGACAGCTATGGCGGCTTCGTGTTCGCCTCGCTCGCTGCCGACGGCATCTCGTTGTCCGAACACCTCGGTAATGCGACACATGCCATCGACCGGTTGCTCAACCTGTCCCCGAACCGCGAGATCGACCTGCGGGCCAACTGGATGAAGCACCTGCACCACGCCAACTGGAAGATGGTGGTGGAGAACAACGTCGACGGCTATCACGCGCTGTTCACGCACGCCTCGGTGTACGACGCGATCAAGCCCGCGAAGGTGTCACACGTTCCGACCAAGGTCGACGTGCTGGTCCGCGACCTCAGGAACGGCCATTCCGAGATCGATTACAGCGACGAATACCGCAAGCTGGACGAGGAATTCGTCTGGTACGGCCGGATACCGCGGGCGAAGCTGGCCAGCTACGTCGACGCATTGGAGAAGGCCTACGGCCCCGAGCAGGCGCACGATGCGTTGGTGGTGGGACCACCCCACACATTGATCTGGCCGAACCTGTTCCTCGCGGAGATGAACGTGATGTTCGTCGAGCCGCAGGCCCCCGACCGTACCGTCGCCTACACCACCGCGGTACTAATTCCGGGCCAGGATGCGTTGAACCAGCGGACCTTACGGCGCTCCGAGGGTGCGATGGGTCCGGCGGGATTCCTGATCGCCGACGACGGCGAGATCGGCATGCGCAACCAGGCCGGACTCGCAGCCGAGTTGCCGGAGTGGCTGGTGCTGGCGCGCGGCGTAGAAAACGACGTCACCGACGAAAGCGGAATCATCAACCGGGACAAGAGCG
>JAVROZ010000839.1:0-2555 GCA_032162485.1 Mycobacterium sp. | reverse complement strand
CGGGACCGGAAAGTCGCAGCTGGCCCTCGACGTCGTCGAGCAACTCAGCGGCGAAGTGGGCGCGGAAATCGTCAACGCAGACGCCATGCAGCTCTACCGCGGCATGGACATCGGGACCGCCAAACTTCCCGTCGAACAGCGCCGCGGCATCCCCCATCACCAGCTCGACGTCCTGCACGTCACGCAGACCGCGACAGTCGCCCGCTATCAGCAGGTCGCCGCCGCAGACATCGAGGCGATCGCCGCCCGAGGCGTGGCGCCGGTCATCGTGGGTGGTTCGATGCTGTACGTCCAATCGCTGCTCGACGACTGGTCTTTTCCGGCGACCGATCCCGCGGTCCGGGCACGCTGGGAGCAGCGCCTTGCCGAGGTCGGGGTGGGCACGCTGCACGCGGAGCTGGCCCGCCGCGACCCGGCCGCCGCCGCGGCGATCCTGCCCACCGATGGCCGGCGCACGGTGCGCGCACTTGAGGTAATCGAGCTCACTGGGCAGCCTTTCGCTGCCTCCGCGCCACGCATCGGCGCCGCCCGCTGGAACACCACTATCATCGGATTAGATTGTGAAACAACGGTTCTCGACAAGAGACTGATGCGACGCACGGAATTGATGTTCGCCGATGGACTGGTGGAGGAGGTCCGCGCGCTGCTCGGGCGCGGTCTGCGGAATGGCGTCACGGCGTCCCGGGCGCTGGGTTACGCCCAGGTGATTTCGGCACTCGACTCGGGCGGGACGGTCGATCTGCTGCGCGAGGCGCAGGAGCAAACTTTCGTAGGCACCCGCCGCTACGTGCGACGCCAGCGGTCCTGGTTTCGTCGCGATCACCGGGTGCACTGGATCGACGCCGCCAGGGCCGACGCTGTCGAAGAGGCTGTGCGGGCCTGGCGGCACGTAACCTGATCAGGTGATCTGCACATGATCTTCGGCAAGGGCCACGGCACCCAGAACGATTTCGTACTGCTGCCCGACATCGAAGCCCGGGTGCAGCTGTCGGCTGCCCGGGTCACCGCGTTGTGCGACCGCCGCAGGGGTCTGGGCGCAGACGGCGTCCTACGGATCACCACCGCAGGGGCCGCGGTAACCGCCGGCGTGCTTGACCGGCTGCCTGAAGGGGTCAGCGGACAAGACTGGTTCATGGACTACCGAAACGCCGACGGGTCCACGGCGCAGATGTGTGGCAACGGTGTGCGGGTGTTCGCGCATTACTTGCGTGCCAGTGGTCTGGAATTGCACGACGAGTTCGTCGTCGGGTCACTGGCTGGGCCGCGGTTTGTCATTCTGCACCACGCCGACCAGACCACCGCCGACGTTACGGTCGACATGGGCAAGGCCAACAAACTGGGCAGTGGTAGCGAGGCCTTTGAGGCAGTCGTCGGCGGCCGGCGCTTCAGCGGGGTGGCGGTGGACGTCGGCAACCCGCACCTGGCCTGCTTGGATCCTGCGCTCAGCGTCGAGGATCTGGCCGCGTTGGACGTCGCAGCGCCGGTCCAGTTCGATGCGGCCCAGTTTCCGGAGGGCGTCAATATCGAGGTGCTGACGGCTCCGGTCAGTGGTCCTGGCGGCGCGGTGGTCTGCATGCGGGTGCACGAACGCGGCGTAGGCGAAACCCGTTCGTGCGGCACCGGAACGGTGGCGGCCGCGGTCGCCGCGCTGGCAACGACGGGTGCCGAGACCGGCGTCGTGACCGTGCGGGTCCCCGGTGGTGACGTCACCGTCACCGTCACCGACGCGACGAGCTTCCTGCGCGGCCCGTCGGTGCTGGTGGCTCGGGGCGAGCTCGACGAGGGTTGGTGGAACGCACAGGCGTGATTTATTCGGATGCAAGGTGTGGCGCAACGTGCCACCATCGGAACTGGCTATGACACATTCAGATTTCCCAAAGAACGCAGATGCGCCCAGTTGGGGTACAGAATCCTCACCTAGCCTCGGTGAGCTCGCTCTCGAAGACCGATCGGCACTGCGCCGCGTCGTCGGGCTGTCCACCGAACTCGCCGATGTCTCCGAGGTCGAGTACCGCCAGCTGCGGCTGGAACGCGTGGTCCTGGTGGGGGTTTGGACCGAGGGCAGCGCGGCCGACAACCAGGCGAGCCTGGCCGAGTTGGCCGCATTGGCCGAAACTGCGGGCTCCCAGGTGCTCGAAGGGCTCATCCAGCGGCGCGACAAGCCCGACCCGTCGACCTACATCGGCTCGGGTAAGGCGCAGGAATTGCGCGAAGTGGTCGTCGCAACCGGCGCCGACACAGTGATCTGCGACGGCGAGCTTTCCCCCGCCCAGCTGACCGCGCTGGAAAGGGCCGTCAAGGTAAAGGTTATTGACCGCACCGCGCTGATCCTCGACATCTTTGCCCAGCACGCCACCAGCCGGGAAGGCAAGGCGCAGGTGGCGCTGGCGCAGATGGAATACATGCTGCCGCGCCTGCGCGGTTGGGGGGAATCGATGTCGCGGCAGGCCGGTGGTCGTGCCGGGGGCAGTGGCGGTGGTGTGGGCCTTCGTGGACCCGGTGAAACCAAGATCGAGACCGACCGGCGCCGCATCCGCGAACGCATGGCGAAGTTG